>NZ_JACJOQ010000337.1:0-4484 GCF_014695635.1 Coleofasciculus sp. FACHB-712
TTGTAAGTAAAGATGACATCATCAACGGTCAGTGGTTGACCATCAGACCATTTCAAGCCCTCTCGCATGGTAAAAACAATTCGTTTTTTGTCTGGGGCGACTTCCCAAGATTCGGCTAAAGCGCCTTCAAGTTCACCATTGCCGTTTTCAGTAATTAACCCTTCGTAAATTAAGCTAAAAACGTTGGGTGATTCTTGACTTAGAACATAGTTAAAAGTTTTGGGATCTTGCAGAATACTGTCCACCAACTGTGGCACCTGGGCGGCTTTCGTATTGAACTGATTCAGGCTACAGCTATGGAGCGCGATCGCGCTTATCATCGCCAGCATGACAGCGAACAAACGACGCCAGATTAGGGGAATAGTAGCAGATAATTTCATAATGATTGTCTGTACGAGTATTAATTAAAACTTACTGAGACTCTAACCAACCGAGGAAATCCTGTGTGCGGCTAAAATATTTATCCGCGCCAGCATCACGCAAAGCGGCTTGAACTTCCGGCGGATTAAATTCTTTAACATTGGCGCTGAGGAACACTTTCCTATCTGTGGTATGCAGCCGTGCATGATTAAGAATGCAGTGCAAAATCAAGTTATCCGTTGGGTCTTTGTTGATAAAACGTGTATCTAAGCTTGCCTGAAGCATATCGCCAGTTAAGGGAATTATCTCTGCCTTGGTGTTGAGACGATCGAGGGCTTGGAAAAGACGAGTTTCGACATCGTTTAGTAGCGCCTCATTCTCAATCAGCGACTGTTCTAAATGTGAAAGGAGAGACTGGGCGTGGGATGAGGTGACATCTCGTCGTAACTGGCTGATTTGAATATTCAGTTCATTCATAAAACGATTGCGGCGCTTTACTTCATCCTCTAATGCAGAGAGAGCTTCCATACAGCAAATGCTCGGTATCGCTATCTGGACTGATGCGGTCGGATTCTCTAGCAAAGTATTCGCTTGGGAGTCGCGTCCTGTGGCAATGCTCATCAGGAAATTAGTCTCAACGTAAAGTATCACCAAGAAGCGCCACCTTCAAAGTAAGTCTCTGCATCTTCCAGCGCCTGCAACAAACCGATAGCTGCCAATTCCTCTGATGCTGGCGGCTTTTCCGATTTCCAGTGATAAGCTAAGTCGCGCACCCAAGCTTGCACGAGCGTCGCCAAGTATCGCTCAAAGATCCGTTTGCTGCTAAATTCGGGGTCGTAATGATTAAGTATGGCTGCCGTTTTCAGTTCGCTAATGGGTTCCGATAAATTAGCACCGTCCCATTGAAAAATCTCGATGTTTTCAATATCAGCCAGCATAGCGAAGGGAATTTTCACGTTTGCAGCTTGCAACTGAGATTTGAGTTGTGCAAGCGCCGATAGATTAGCTTTACTACTTTGGGGTTGAGTAGCTTTGACTTCAACTAATAGAACGGTTTGCCCTTCACGACTGCGGACAATAATATCAGGACGATAATGCAAAGAGCGATCGCCCTGAGCAAGTTCAAATCTTCCAGCTTCCATTGCCTTAATGCTCCCAGCGTGTTGAGAGTCTCTGTCTTATCCGTCTCTCGTTCATTCCTATCCTAGACATTTTCAACCTTTTGACTCGATAGGTTTGAGCCAAGTTAATCAGAAGCTACTAGTAAGGCTACAGCATAAGCGGCGATTCCCTCTTCTCGCCCAACTGAGTCTAACTTTTCATTCGTAGTGGCTTTGATGCCTATTTGGTCGGGTTTTAATTCTAGGACATCGGATAAGCGATCGCGCATCTTCTCAATATGGGGCTTGAGTTTCGGACGTTCCGCCACCACCACTGAGTCAATATTCTCAATTTGCCAACCTCGCTCCCGAATTAGCTGATACACCTGCTTGAGTAGTACCAGACTATCAGCCCCCGCCCACTGGGGATCTGTCGGGGGAAAATAATGTCCAATATCGCCTAAACTCAGGGCACCGAGCATCGCATCCATAATCGCATGAGTCAGCACATCGGCATCGCTGTGCCCCAGCAACCCTAATTCATGCTCAATCTTCACCCCTCCCAGAATTAAAGGACGCCCAGTAACTAAGCGGTGAATATCGTAACCGTTTCCGATGCGAATCTTAGCCATTTATCCGTTTTCAGCAAAATTTCAGCAACAATACTTGGCTTGGCGACTCGAAGCCGCAGCTACACAAACGAAGTCCGCGCAACGCGAGACTATAAAATTATTTCGGCTTGAAGCCTGGGTCGGCAGGCTTTGTTTGTATAGCCCCAAACTTACAGTCTGAGGGCATTGAAGGACTTTTGCAAGCGGTAGGACTAAACGCTGCGGCTATATCTGTGCCATCTCCGTGTATTCAGTTAATAGCTCATCGTAGGTAAGGCTATCGGTTTCCGCTTGAGGACTCCATAGCAGTTCAAACACCATCAGGTAGTCAGGGGAGATGGACGCTACTTTCTCTAAAGCTGACTTCAAAGCTTCAGCGGTGCGAATTTCTTCAAATAACGGCTTGTCATCCGCTGTTCCGACGAGCAACGTGACCACAATATAAGCTGCTGGGCCATCATCCAAGTCAGGCATCGCGGGTTTTTGTTGTCTGACTCTACCACCCACATTTGTAAGGGTTTCCGCACTAAATTTGCTGCGTTCTTGTATAGAAACTTGGTTGAAAATTGCCTCGGCGTCCTCTCGACTTTTAACCGTCTGCGAACTCGCTAATACATGAGTCCAATTTTCGGGCGATCGCAATAACGCTAAAGCTGATTCTTGTAGCAGCTGCATCAACCCTTCAGAAGTATCTGTATCTACATTCAGGCTCAGTTCCGTCAGCTGAGATTGTATGCTTCGAGCTTGAGCCAGCAACGCCACCTGTATCTTGCTGACCGTAACCGTATCATTCTCTAGCTCATGAGCCGCACTCCCACCCTTCTTCTTCAAAAAGATGAAATAAGCCCAAAGCCCAATACTCCCAACTGCCAACAACATCAATAAGAAAAGCCAAGGAAAGTCACTCGATGAGTTACTAGCGGTAGAAGAATAGCCAGAATTGGTTGGTACTTGAGCAGGAACAGAATTTGCAGTTCCCGGCGCAGTTTGAGGGTAGGTTGATTGATTCGCCGGAACGTTATTGGGATAATAATTCGGCGGAACGCTGTTGGGATAGGTATAGACGGGCGGCGGTGCAACAGGAACCGGCACGATGACAGTGCTTCCCGGTTGTCTATAGTAAGGTTCATTCCAAGACGAGTTCGGGCGCGTCGGTTGAGTTCTCACTGAGGACGGCGGGGGAGTGGTTCTTTGAAAAGAGCCGCCGCCTGCTCGCCCACCTGTACTGCCCCTACTGGACTGCGACGGTGTAGAGTTTCTGGGAGAGGAGCTACTACCGCTACTGGAGCGACTGGGGCTGGAACTAGAACGTGACGGTGAAGAGCGAAAAGAGCCGCCACCGCTTCGTCCACCACTACTTCTAGCCTCGGCTTCATTGCCAATCTTCAGCCCGGTTTCTTGATTGCCAATGGGCAGATGAATATTCACACTGTTGACTACCGTGAAACTCAGGACTGTAGCCCAAAGCAACTGAAGTTTTACGTTTCGTAGCATTTTCGCAGTTCCATTCTTCTCCTCCACGCTAGCTTTTCCTTGCCGCTATTGTCGAGCTGATAAGGTTGCAGTCAATCTGCTGATATCTTTACATTAATTCATTAAAAGAAGATTTTAGAATTAATTTAGGTTCGGAGTGCTAGATTAATGGCTAGATATCAGAATTCTGGGTGAGTGGACACTTACAATAAAGCGGAGATTATTATGTGAATAAAACCCGGCGGCAAAATTTTCACTGAGTCGAGAAAAAGCTCACGCTTAGGAAAAATAAATTATTTTTTAGTTTAGTTTATTGAAATCAAAGAATACTTAATAATTTATTAAATCTATCCATCAAAAATAATTTTCACCTATTATCTTACCAATTCCTGAACTTTTCCTGATAGTCGGATTAGAGTCAGTAAATATTAAAAAATAATTATGATTTTTAAAATCAAGCAACCTCGGAAAATTTTTATTTTCTCTATTCTTGGTTTGGGTCTAGCGGTAGGAGCTTACTACGGCTGGTTTTTTCTCAGAGACTACCAGACCTTGAGGCAGGTGCAAGCAGATCAAAAAAAGATTGCTGCCTATCGCCAAAAGACTCAAGCGATGCCTACAGATCCTCAAGCCTTTCTTAACCTTGGCAATGCCTACATGACATTCTGGGAAAGTTCAGGTAAAGGCATTCGGATTGCTAGCCAGTTACAACAACAATCTTTGGCATGGGAGTGGCTATTCACCAAACCGAAGATGCTCAGCGAAGCTGTATTAGCTTATAAGTGCTTATGTAAAATAAATTACACATAATAAAAAGTAGAATAAGCTAAAACAAAAGTCAAGAAAACAAGAGACTTATGAGATTTATTAGAGATTTAAGCCGAGAAACTCAAAGGATTCTCAAAAGAATTTATAAAGAAAGTAGACATCATCAAGTGAG
>NZ_JACJOQ010000338.1:0-2300 GCF_014695635.1 Coleofasciculus sp. FACHB-712
GTCTTACCCCGCACTTTGCCCCGCTTTATCGCTTATATCCTCTACCGTTGGGAAGTCTGCATCCGCGCCACCGTCATCGTCGGATTAGTGGGTGCGGGTGGATTAGGTCGCTTGCTCGCGGAACAACTGAGTAGCTTTGACTACAAAGGTCTCCTGACAACTCTAATCGTGTTTCTCGCCCTCACTTTTATCGTAGATATGATTAGTGCCTCAGTACGACGGACATTAAGGTGATGCTGAGAAAAACTCAACCTTTACACCGTCAGACTGATGTAGACACCCGGTAAAAGTTCAACACTGATAATGTAACAAACAAAACATTTCCCAGTTACACCATCAATTCAGATTGATGGAAAAAATCGTTTTCTTGCGGAATTTTACATCATTTTTGAATGTATTTACAGCGCTTATCTAATTTTAACGAATTTCTAGAGCTAAAAATAGAAATAGCAGCCTGATATCCCTTCTGAAAGCATTACCCGTCTGGTAAATAACCAAACAAACCAAATAGGCAAAAAGTTTTCCTGGAAATTTCAAAATTCACAATTTACCAGACGTTGTTAAGTCCATTTCCTGAAGATTAAATGTGCTGCTGTGAAAGTTTTTTAATAAGGAGATACCATGAGCCAATCAAGCAATTTACCAAACAATAGTTCGATAACTACCGATGCATCTACAGGAGAAGAACATAAGACTCAACAAGCGGCTGCAAAAGCAACAGCCAAAGTTGCTTTTGAAATGGCACCCGAAAAAATTGTCGTTGACTCTCCACCCCCAAAACCCAATTATCCCCACTATCGGGTTCATCCTGGAGAGCAGTTTGTCTTAGCATCTGTCGATCCGAATGCTTCGGAAGACTATAAAAATAAGAAAGATATTGAGCAGGAACTGCAACATCAGCGCCAGCGCCTTCAAAATTTACAAGAACGTCTATATGCTGAACATCAGCGCAGCCTACTCATTGTCCTGCAAGCGATGGATACAGGAGGCAAAGATGGCACCATTAAACACGTATTTGGTGGTGTAAATCCGCAAGGTTGCCAGGTTTGGTCATTCAAAAAACCTAGTGAAGAAGAAGCAGGTCATGATTTTCTCTGGCGTTATCACCAGCGGACGCCGTTACGAGGGATGATTACTATCTTCAATCGCTCGCATTACGAAGACGTGTTAATCGTCCGGGTGAAACAACTGGTACCAGAGAATGTATGGCGGGAGCGCTATCACATTATTAATGAGTTTGAGCATATGCTCACGCTTAATAACATTGCGGTAATCAAGTTTTTTCTGCACATTTCTAAAGACGAGCAAAAACGACGGTTACAAAGTCGTTTAGAAGATCCAGATAAGCATTGGAAATTTTCTAGCAACGACTTGAAGGAGCGTCTGTTTTGGGATGAATACCAGAAGGCATTTGAGGATGCAATTAATAATTGCTCGACTGAGTATGCCCCTTGGTATGTGGTGCCTGCTAACAATAAATGGTACCGCAATTTAGTGATTGCCCGAACAATTGCTGATACCCTTGAAGCAATGAATCCACAATATCCAAAACCAGAAATGGGCTTAGAAAGTATTTTGATTTCTGATTAACTTTCTTCTATTACTCTGCTATTATTATTTTACCAGAGTGATAGAAATGCGCGAACAATATTTTGAAACGAACCCAATAAATGAAACAGGCAAGATAGCTCTGGTTTTGGCTTGGTGTAGCGGTGCTATCTTTGCTTTAGGCTTCTAGCATCTGGTAGCTACGACGTTAGCGCGATCGCTTGCTGGCACGCCACCCGGCTCAATTGCATCAATCTTAGCCTTAACCAGAGCGATCGCTTCCTGTAAATCTGCTTGTCGCTTCAGTAAAATCTCGGTTTTCCCAATGACTGGATTAATGGCATAAAGATTCCAGTTGTTGTCAGAATCTTCATAGGGTTTAACGTGCCACTCTTGATAGATAAAGTCGTCGCATTCGACGCAAACTAGCTGTTGCATCATCCCGTCAAAGCGAACGCTGTCCTCGTTATTAGGAACCCAATTGCTTTCGTGATTACTCAAAGCAATTAGAGATTCGACAAATGCTACAGCTTCCTCGCATTGCACAAAAGCCTTTAAGCTGCGATATGGATTGCCTTGCGGGTTCCAAATCTCCAGATGATGCCCGTAGCGTCCCGGTACGATTTGGTAAATCCATCCGTCAAGCATTTGTGCAGTGTAGTCTTGTTTGCTGCTCATGAATACACCTTCTATCAGAACCCAAAAATATCAGGTCTTCTCGTTGGTTAGCGATTCCTAGCCTTGTCGCTTTA
>NZ_JACJOQ010000339.1:0-4528 GCF_014695635.1 Coleofasciculus sp. FACHB-712
CAAAAACAGTCATGCTTAAGGGGAACTCAGCCTAAGAATGCAAAGACGGCGATCGCTCGTTTGATGTTGCGGTAGATTTCGCAATTGGCTACCTTGCACAGACAGCGATCGCTCTTTATTGCCGGAAGCTACTTTCAGGATGGAGACTGAAAGCAATAGGAGAGATTTTGCGATTCCCCGCATCAGGGATAAAATCTCGCAATGTTGAGGTTGCGGAGCCAGAGCGATCGCCCGATCAACTGCTAACATCAGAAAATGAAATCTAAGCCGCCACTCATTGGAATTACTACCGCTGGTCAGCTGGATACGCGCCTGTTTAGCATCAGAGGCGACTATGTAGAGGCAGTGCGCTTAGCGGGTGGCTTACCGATGTTGCTGCCCCCAGGAGAACCCGATCCCGCAGCCATCTTAGAAAGAATTGATGGATTGATCTTTTCTGGCGGGGGTGATATTGACCCCGCGATTTACAACGACTCATCCCATCCCACAGTTTATAACGTCGATCGTCAGCGCGATACCTTTGAGCTAGCTTTAGCCAAGCTGGTTTTAGAGACAGATATCCCAATCTTAGGGATTTGTCGTGGCTTGGAAATTTTGGTAGTCGCAACAGGTGGCAATTTGGTGCAGCATCTGCCGGATGAATTTGGTGACGCGATCGCGCACCGCACCCATCAGTCTCGCTTCTGCGAACATCATGTGCAAATTGACCCTGATAGTCGCCTAGCAGCGATGATTGGCATTACAGAGTCGGAGATAGTCTCGTGGCATCATCAAGCGGTGCGGACAGTACCACCAGGGTGGAGGGTTACGGCACGCGCTTCTGATGGCGTAATTGAAGCGATGGAACACGAACAGCATCCTTGGGCGATCGCACTTCAGTGGCATCCAGAACTCGCTCTCCAAGATCCCTATCAGCAACGCATCTTTCAGGCGTTAGTCGAGACAGCACGTAAGCGCACAATTTAATTTTCAAGAGATCCACGTGTTCTCGACTACAAGGCACGGACACATCTCGAAAAGGCTGAAACGGGAAAAAATCTGTTTTGTAGACCTTTAATAAACGTTAGCGAAAGTGTTATTTAAATAAGCTTTTTTCGCATCCTTACTTATCGGGAAATCCAAAAACGAAGATTGTATCTATCTCTATCGTGTTCATCTGTGTTTAGACGTGATTTCCCTATTAAATGATTTTTCCAAAAAGAGAGAAAACCTCTCTATGAAGCGTCTCGTGGCAATTTTCGGTATTGTTGGAATTCTCAATGCCTGTGCAGCTCAAACTCCTCAATCACCTCAGGCAATTGAGCAAGCAACTAATTCTACTAAATCGACGGCTTCAAACTCAAAAACGACTTCACAAACTGACAAAAGTTCCCAGATAGCGAATTCGGATAATTCAGCAACTAAATTGCCAAAACTGGTTTCCGATAAAGATGAATTGCCTTCTCAGCAATTTGATTTTCACATCCGCAACATTGTGACTGCTGGCAATACTGTAAAGTTTCAATCCCGCAAGTATGATTTTGTTTTTGACAAAAATAGTAGTAATTTTTCTGTGCAACCAGGAAGCCTCCCCAAAAATTTTGTTTCTCAGCCAGAGAAGCATCAAAAAGCGCTAGGGGGAGAGTTAAATCTGCCTTCTCGTTACGAAACGATTGAATATGAAGGCAAGACTTATCAATATCGGGTAAGTCGTGAAGGGAATTCAGAAACTCCAGATTGCCAAAAAGAAGCAAAAGTCGTAATTAAGCTAATTACTCCTGATAAGCAATCGAAAACTCAAACCTTATATACAGGTAGTTGTCTGAGCTTTCCTTACATTACCGCCGCTAAAATTGTAGGCGATCGCTTGTGGTGGTCGCTTGCCTTTCCACAAGGAGAAGGGTATACCGGCAAAACAACTCTCGTTGGTTATCAGCCGCAGCAGCAGAAATGGACAGTTATTCATCCACAAGGGATGGATAGACAAGAGATTCTGGATTTCGAGATTGCTGGAACTCGCGATCGCCCAACATTCTGGATGGCAACAAAAATTAGTGGAGAAGGCAACAACTATTCACCAGGAATGGGATTAGTCGCGTACCGTCCCAACTCTTCTGACCTGCAATCTGGTTCTGTGACTTCGTACCGCGTAGACAACAGTCCGCTCATCGGTACAATTCCCGATAAGCTATTGCTGGAATCAGATCGGCTTTGGGTTGGTACAGGCAACGGGGTCTGCCAGTTGCAATTGTCAGTTCCCGATAATCCTGATTGGAAATGCTGGCGCTTTGCCATCACCGCACAACTACCGACCAAGAAAGTGCCACTCTACAGCGCCTTATTGAACGAGACGCCTGCGGCTACTCTCGATGCTACTGGGGGACAAACCGTTGAAGTTCTCTGGTGGCTGCCCACAGACTATAGCAGTAGCAATCAACCTCTGCCGCGCCGGAAAGGTCGTTACGAAGTCAGATATGAAACAGGCTTCACAGGGACGCTGGATGGGCAGGGGGCAACTTCTTGGTCTGAAATTTTTGGATCATCGGAAAAGCCGCCGGTGTGGTTTTCTCCTGTCTCCTGGCCTGGTAATGACTGGCATTGGGACGGTTCGCGCTTTGTCCGAGGATTTGATGAAGTGTGTGAGTGTCACTCTGGGGGAGGTCCTAGAGGCATTGGTTCTATAGAGCGCAATCCTAGCGGTGGCATCAACCTTAATGCCATGCGAGGCGATTTGGATTTAGTGAATTTGTCGAAGAATTCTACTAGCGTCAAATATTATTCCGGCTGGGTTGATGATGCTCTTATTAATCCTTACCCAACTGTGGTGCCACAACCTCCAAAAAACGCTCAACCTAATCCTCTTGAATCTATCGCTAAGCAACTCTAGTCCGGGGTTCTGTAAGGTACAACAGAAACTTTAGGAGACGCTGTTATCCACTTCAGAAATTGAGGGACGAAAATCACTATTTAGATGGATCGAATTATTTGTAGTTCCCCATCCTTATCTCTGTGTCAGCATTAAGTTTCGTTCCTCAAACGCCACGTCGCAAGAGTGGGGAAGCCTCCGTTTTCAGGTGGCTTCCCAACCTTTAACGCATTAAAGGACTCCCGTGGTGATGGACTAAATACCACTTTTGGGCCATTCGCTCAAAAATATTCGTTGCCATCGACTGGGCTTTAACTCTTCTGCCACCGCTGACTTGAAACACATTTTCGACAAGTATAATGTAGGCAATATTATCTCGAATCTCTGTAGTAACAATCTCTGTTTCTATTTCAATGTAACTGGTGTTTTTAAATATCTGTTCCCAGGAAGAGCGAATTTCCTTGCCGCCTTTCAGTGCTTTGCGTCCGGGGTGTATACAAAGAGTCCCGGTTCCTTGCGAATAGATTGCACTCATGGCTTCGATATCTTTTTTCTCGAAGGCTCGATAGAAAGCCTGATTTGCGGCTAATACCTCTTGCTCGTCGCTCATAGTTGCCTCACCTCATTTAAATTTTGACAGAATCAATTATCATGTTCTTAACTTAGGCGTTTCAGTATCAAAATATTCACGCCAGCGACTAATCCGACCCGCTTGGAAATTAATAACAATAACATCATCGGCTTTGTTACGACGACCTGTTGCATTTTCAGTATCTTCGTAATACCACTCGACTACTGCGCGATCGCTTTCAACAACTACCTGCCGAATCTCAATTCTTACATCTGAATACTGCTGAGCAAAATGAGTGACTTCTTGCCGAATTCTCTCTTGCCCCTGCCATCGTTGACCCGGTAGGATGATTTCACCGTCGGGCGCAAACAGTACTGCTAGAGCCTCTGCGTCACGAGCAATCCAGGCATCTCTCGCTTGCGCGATCGCTATCCGAATATCTTCTGGATTCATAGGCTGATTGGCAAACGCACCTTTGCTAAAATCTGTAGTTAATAATATAAGAATTAGTTCCACCTATATAAACCATTTTAAAGAAAAAAGATATATTGATAAAATAATAAAGGCTATCGTAATTACATTTAATTTTTGAAATGTTTTTTTAACGAATCGCAGAGGTCGCAGAGAAAATAAACACTGATAAAGTTTATAGGTTTGGCTAGGAAAGCTATGCATCCCTCTACCAGCAGAATGAGTTGATAGCAATTTTACTGATTAGAAGGTCAGCTCCCCGACTTCCCTAAGAAGTCGGGGAGCTGAACCTCTACCTCATAACTTAAATCTGATTGCTATACTATTTTAGATTGTAAAAAACTTACGATTCTCCTTGTCTCTACCAATTGGTAGCTTCATAAAATCAAACATGGTAACGGTCAAACAAAATGGGATTACCAACGAGGGGAATGGAGGTTATTAAAGCCTCTTCTGAGAGTATCTTATCGCCCTGCCAGAAAATTTACTTTAAGGTAGACTCAGGCTGCTAAGGAAAGAAGCTTGAGGCTGGAATTTTTAAACGTCTTTTTTACTTCAAGGGTAAGGAAAGAAGCTGGATGCTGGAATTTTTAAATGTCTTTTTTAGTTCAGGAGGGTTTATCCCTCACGGTCATTGTTAC
>NZ_JACJOQ010000034.1:0-3062 GCF_014695635.1 Coleofasciculus sp. FACHB-712
GCACGCTGAATACACTCCTGGGTGAGCAGTCGTCCGGCTCCCTTTCCGCGATGGGAAGGGGATACTGCCAGCAAGCGAATGGATGCCCACTGGGGCGGAAACAGCCTGCCGTCAGACTTACCAGGAGCAAAGTACGCCACTGTCCCGACGAGGTGACAATCCTCCTGTGCCACGATTAACTGAGCTACCTCGGCTCTCTTTGCGACTTGGGACAAATTCCCCTGCATCACCTCCCAGTCACCGGGCGCTAGGGCGCGTGCGTACTCCTGGTAAGCTGCAACTGAGATTTGCTCGATTTGGGTGAAATCGTGTGACAGGGCGTTCCGAATCGCGATCGCCATATTTTATGTTTGCCTCTCTGATTTGAACTCTACGAAGTTTTTTTGGTTGCACTGATTCGGTGCTGGCGCGAAGCTAAGAACCCAGCACTGAGTATCATCAATCCTGCTAGGATGCTGGCTTTAAGGTACGAAAGTGCGATCGCCTTGCTTACGGTTTCCCCAGCACTAACTCTAAAGTGGCATTGCGGATAGAGGTAAAGTACTGTCCAACTTCTTGGTTTGACAAAGACACTATCGTAAGCCCTCGATTAGGTAAGTACCACAGCGCAGCAGCAGTCCCGATGCCACTCCCGCTGATTCGCCATGCTTTTCCCCAAGGGGTGTCGTTAGACCAAATCCCCAACCCATATCCGAAACCGTTTCCCAAGTCGATAAAGGTAAGCATTTCCTTGAGGGTGCGAGGCTTCAACAATTTACCCCGGAAAAGTTTATCGCCAAAGCGAATCAGGTCTTGCGTGTTAGAAACCATTGTGCCAGCAGCCCATGCTACTGACATATTTACAGATGTAAGATCCTCATCAATTCCATCCTGAGGGTAGATATCCCAATATGCATGAACGATTCCCCCCGGAACGCTATCGGTTCTAGCAGTAAAAAAGGTATTTTTCAGCCCTAAGGGTTTAATAATTCGATTTTCTATTTGGCTAGCTAGGCTGGAATTTGTCGCCTTTTCAACGATCATCCCTAGCAAGATAAAACTAGTGTTGGGATAGACCCACTTCCCAATCGTTGGTTGTCGTCCGTAAATGTAGGAAACAAGCTCCTCTGGCTTCCAGTCTCTGTATGGATTCTGAAGGATATCCTGCCAAATCGCGCTGTCGTCGGCTAAGTAATCGTAGATGCCGCTGGTGCCGTTCAAGAGTTGGCGAATTGTAATTTTGTTACTGTTCGGAATATTTTTGGCAATTGAAGGAAGCCATTTGTCTAAAGTATCGTCTAATTTGAGCTTTCCTTCATCCACCAGTTGCAGCACAACGGTTGCCGTAAATGTCTTCGTGGCGCTCCCGATGCGGAATTGATCCTGTGGAGCCACAGAGGTTCCCGTTGCCAGGTCAGCTACACCACTAGACCCAAACCATTGTCCGTCGTCGCGGCTGGCGATCGCTAAAGTTGCACCAGCTACTCCTCCTTTACCTGGAACTCCCGCTGCCAAGCGGGTTTTGTCCAGTGTTACTTGGAGTTGGCGAGCGAGTTTGTCAGATACAGTGTTTGTCGGTGAGTTGCTGTGTTTTTGAGCCGTTAGCAATGAAATAAGATTTGAGCTGCCTGCCTTTGGTGCTGTCGTGCTTGACACTGCTTTACTAGCAATCGCGGTGCTGCCTGAGATACCAAGAACCACGGTTGCGGCAACAGCGACTGATGCAGCTATTTGAGAAAAGTACATATTCGCCATTCCTTGTCAAGTACAATTTTTGCTTGGGTTAGTTTTAGTTTGGCGAAAGAAAGCTATACAATTCCAGATCGAAACTCGATCGAAAAGCGATCAATTTCTAACGGCTAATAGTCACTCTTGCATTAGCCATTGGCTTGTCTTCAAAAAGCGACACGCTTGATATTAGTTTTCCAGTCGGTCGATTTCTTGATGCCACATAATCTCTGTGACTCGCACAATTCCTGCCTTCAAATGACGGCGAAAGGTGCCGATTGATATATCTAATATTTCTGCGGCTCGTTCCTGGGATGGAGCGGGGTGCAGGTAGGCGCGAGCCAAAGCGCGATAAAATTTGGCTTCGCGGGGCGATCGCTGTAACGATTCAACCGCTTCTTGCAACAGCGCTTGTAAGGCGGCAATTCGTTCGGCTGCACGAGTATTGGTGCCTGCACGTTCGATAACCAGATGCGATCGCGCTAAAGGATTATGTAATAGTGCCTCCGGTCGCACGAAATCCCGCAAAGCTTGATGCACCGCAGAGGCAAATTCAGATTGGCTTAAAGGGGAATTGGGAAGTGGTAATGAGGAATGGGGGATTGGTATTCCCTTCCCTTGCCTAATCTCCCCTTCTCCTGGTGGAGCGATCGCGATCGCCCAAGCTGGCAGTTCCAACAAATCATTGAATACGGGAGAAACTCGATAATTGTGTGCGGATACACCATAACGCCGTCCACCCACTTCAAAAGATGTTTCTGGCAGCAACGGCATATTGGCTGCCGTACAAAACAATTCCCAGAAATCCGGTCGAGCGATCGCAGTAAAAATAAAAGCTAAGCCGGGAGTCGTGACGCAGTGCCGAAAAATTTTGATAAAGATGAGGCTTTGAATTTGGGAAACAGCTTGATAAGTATCAGCAGCCATCCAAAAGCGGCAGAACGTAGCCTTCTCACCAAGTTGTAATGCTCCCTGCTTCTGGATATAATTCCACACCGCCTGAGTAGCGGGGTCAACTTGTAAATCTTCTAAACTAGCTTCATCCAAAGCCAGCATCATCATAAAGCCTAGAGGAGTTCCCCCTTCCGACTGGCGAAACACCAACACTCCTTGAGGCTGTCGCGCCAACCAATGTGCTAAAAGCTGGGCAGAAGCTTCCCCCTCGTGAGTCGCCACCATCTCCATCAGCACCGAGCGATCGCTCTGGCGCAGGGTGTCGGTCAGCAAGTTGTTGTCTTGCCATAAGTAGCTAGGATGATTTAAACCTAAAACGCTCTAACGTATATCCCCCTTGTTCACTCCGTGATTCCATGCCGTCCATTACAGCCAGGGCTAAATCATATTCATTGTCGAAC
>NZ_JACJOQ010000340.1:0-5991 GCF_014695635.1 Coleofasciculus sp. FACHB-712
CCCGATGAAATGAGCGATCGCGACAAACCGATGACGCCATCGCCGGTAATTTTGCCGCGTCCCGTGTGACAAGCACTCAACACTACAAGTTCAGCATTTAGCTTCAGGTCAAAAATTTCTCCAGCAGTGAGGAATCCATTATCGTTCTTGGATGGAGCCAGCGCGATCGCGCCGGGAATGCCTAATTCTTGAATATCATCCAGTAAGCCGTGCGTCGCTAGATGGATTACCCGCGCCTGGGGCATCTGCTGCACAATCTCAACTTTGGTTGCTTTGTCACCAACGATCGCTTGAGTGTTCAAGAGTTTACCAATCGTCAGCGCTTCCCGTTCGGCACCCGGTAACGGTGCTAGTGGCTGAGGCGTTTGTCCAGCTTTAGTGGTGGGCATCGTGGGCATGGTCGGATTCCCCACCACTAGCATGTTTTTACTATCTAGAGAGGTCATATGCAACCTTTCTACACGTTGCTGTTGTTGGTGAGTAAGGTCTAGTACCTCAATAGCGGGAGCGGTTCGGATTGTGTGCTGCTCAATTAAGTATTTGCCATTCGGAGCTTTTAGCGCTGGGAAAGGCAGCAGAAACAGCCCACCTTGCGGAATAAATATTACATGGGAATTTGCGTCTTTGGGCAGGAAATCAGCAATTGGCTGAATCAACACTTGATGAAGTTGCGCTCTAGCCGCTTCTCCTTTTTGAATATTAGGGCCGTATAAAATACGACTGTTCGCTAGCAACTCTTCAAAAGAATTATCTTGCTGCCGCAGCGGTTTCAAGTCAACTCGGCGAAAGGCAACTTTACCTGTAGGCTGAACGACCCAAATAAAGAGTTCTGATGCCTGACCTCTGAGTTTACCCTGAACTTTGAATTCTTCTTCTGGGACAATTGAATATTCAACTAGCGTGGCATTTTGTTCTTTGGCAATTTTTTTAATTTGGGCGATGGTCGGAGGATTTAAATTAGTTTGACGTGCCGAAGCTTCAGGAGATAATCGTTGTTGCAGTAACTCTACAAACGCACGGGCACGTCCCCTTTCGGAAATTTCCAGAGCCGAATCTTCTTTGTTCTGGGCAATCAGGATTTGTTGCAATAGGTTGTAAGTCAGAACTTGCGTATCAAAAACTGAAACATTGTGAATATCGTTTAATCCCGGTCGCAGAGATTCCATAACCTCAACAGCATCGCGGAGGTTTTTCTCAGCTTCTGGGAGTTTGCGAGAGGCAAATAGCGTATGTCCCAGGTTATTGAGAGCCGCCCCCTCTCCTCGTTTGTCACCCAGCGATCGCGCAATTTCTAAACTCTTCTGATGATGCTCAATCGCTTTGGAGTAGTCGCCCAAATCCTCATAAGCAATTCCTAAATTTCCGAGTGACTTGTGCTGTAACTCGCGATTGCTAATTTCTTTGGCGATCGCTAAACTCTGCTGATAATAATCGAGCGCCTTAGTAAATTCGCCCTGAACATGATAAGCAGATCCGAGATTGGCTAGGGTGCTTCCTTGTCCTTCCTTATCGCTAATTTGCCGCGCGATCGCTAAACTCTGTTCGTAAGACTGAACGGCTTGCTGAGACTTGCCCAAATTAGCGTAAATAGCTCCTAGATTTCCTAATGCTCTCCCTTCCGCTGAGGGATCTTTAATTTCTCGTGCAATCGTTAAACTTTGTTGATAAGACTGAATTGCTTTGTCATATTCACCCAAAGCTTCGTAAGTATTGCCTAAATTGACTGAAACCTGACCCTCTCCCTGACGGTCTTTGGTTTCCTGCATAATTGTCAAAGCTTGCTGATGGGATGCGATCGCGCTTGCATAGTTGCCCACGGCTTTGTATGCAATTCCCAGATTTGAAAGTGCTTGCGCTTTAGCTGTAGGATTGCCATTTCCCGGTTGCATCGTCAAGAATGGCTCTAACAGCGCGATCGCATCCTTATAGTTTTCCTGAACCAGAGAAGCCGCACCCAGAACACCTCTGGCAGCAACTTCCCCCGGAACGTCTTTGAGTTCCTGGTAGATTTTTAATGCCTGTTGCCAAGACTGGACAGCAGGTGCAACCTGATTCGGCTGATACTGTTCAAAGCCTTGCTGTAATAGTCGATCTGCCGCGACTTTACGGCTATCTTGCGATGATGCGACTGATGCGGTGGGTTTTTCTTGCAAGCAACGCGGATCTCGTAGTTGCAGGTTTCGCCGTCGCGGATCTTGCAGTTGTCCAACACACACAGCAGATGTTTCAGCCGTTGACAATTTTAGCGTTCCATCGCTGTTGCGCGTCACCCGGTTCGCATGACGTGCATCTGAGCTGCTTTTGAGGCTGTTATCGAAGACAAGGATGCGATCGCTCGAATCCGATAATCCCGAATTAGAAGCGTCATTTTTCAGCGCAATCAGTTGTATATCTATTGTTGTTGGTCTGTCAGAATTATCAGTAGCAGTATCAGTGACACCAGTATTAGTAGTAGCAGTAACAGGCTTAGTGACACTATCTGGATTAGTCACAGGAACAGGGTTAGTCACAGGAACAGGGTTAGTCACAGGAACAGGATTAGTCACAGGAACAGGATTAGTCACAATAACAGGGTTAGTGACTGGTTTGGGTTCGGCAATTATGGGTATAAAGGGTTTATTTTGAAGCGATGCGGATAAGAATACATTAGCCCCACCTGCGACAAGGATAGCTCCACGAGTACCGCTAACAAAATCGGGAAACTCATTGGGAATATTTAGGAGCTGGTAACTTTCATTCCTTAGAAGACCAGGAGGAGAATTAAGATCAAAACTACTAATATTCTCCCCACTACTTGCGTCTACAAAGGGTTCACCCAAGCTAGTAGCAATCGGTCCTATCACAAAAGGTTGATTATTTCCTCCTTTAATCAAGATTAGAGGGCCGTTGCTTTCATCATCGGTTTTGTTTGCACCTGCATACCGGATAACGATGCGACCAGGAGTTCCGAACTTATTAAGGCCAGCCCTAATACTGACTGGTGGACTACCTTTTGTAATTACGCCGACGGTTGTTAGAGAATTGATTAATTTATCTTTCGGAATACCCTTGCTTACAAGGAAGTCAACCAATCCAGGAATATTTTTGATTAGATCATTTTGATAATACTCTATATCATTAGCAGTAAAAAACTGCGGACCTACAGCCCGAAAAAGTCCTCCAGCTGTAATATCAACACCGCCTGCTCCTGAAAAAATAGTTTCAACTACAATATTGCCTTTTGCAGACAAAATTACAGAGCTATCATCCTCGGAGGCTCCAATATTTCCAGATGCAATGCTGCCATTAGTAGCTTCCAATTCTACAAGATCATCACCAGAGATATCTCCAGTTATAATATTGCCTGCTGTAGCAGACAATGTAATGCTGCCATTAGTAGCTTCCAATTCTACAAGATCATCACCAGAGATATCTCCGGTTATAATATTGCCTGCTGTAGCAGACAAAGTTACAGAGCTATAGCTATCATCCTGGAAATTTGTGGTTTCAATGTTTCCAGATGCAATGCTGCCATTAGTAGCTGTAATATTTACAGAATCCTTGGTGGAGATATCTCCGGTTATAATGTTGCCTGCTGTTAAACTTACAAAATCACCACCAGAGATATTTCCTGTTTTGATGTTGCCTGTCGCATTCAAAGTTACAGAACTTCCTGGAGTGTCAGAGGCAATTAAGTTTAAGTCGCCTTTGAGGGTGATGTTGCCGCTGGTGATGTTGATGTTATCAGCAGCGATCGTATTATTAGCAGTTATATTTGCTGTGCTGGTAGCGGTAATACTTAGGGTCTTCAGAACAGGGCTACCTGGTAGCGTGATCTTAAAATCGCCGACTGCGCCGTCGAAAATAATGTTACCTGTACCTGCACTCAGCTTTAGAGCCTGGGGGGTATTAACTGCATTCAGGGTACTTTTAAATACAATGTCACCTGAACCATTACCTGTGCTAATGGTTTCGCTACTGCCAAGGAGAACCGGAGCATCAAAGATAATATTCCCGCCATTTAAGGTAATGGAGGCGTTTAAATTGATGGTGCCGGAAGTGAACGTAAGATCGGAGGAATTGGCATTGCTGCTCGCATCAATGTCACTGTTAATGGCGATGTTATTTGTGGCAACAATTGAGACATTTCCGGTAGCTAGGATTTGCTCAATTTTGTCGGCAGAAATGAAAAATGTGTCACCTGGATCGCTAGCCAGGATTTGTCCGTCGTCTAGCTGTGCATTATCTTGCCCAGTATCGCTTATAACAACGTTGGCAGGGTCTAATAATAGTTGACCCGCTTTTCCAGCCGTTGCCCCTACGTTTACAACGCCGTCAAAAGCTAGATTTTCCTTCCCAGATACTTCAACAAATCCGCCGTTACCAGAGTTTGTGCCACCTTTGCTGCTAATATTTCCGGAAAAGTCAGTAGTCTCATCTGCCCAAACAATAACTCTACCGCCATTGCCATTGCTAATAGCATCAGCTTTAATCGTTGCATCCTTACCTACATACGTTTGAGTGGCGTTCGGTACTTTACCCTTACCTTGATAATCGCCGCCAATTAAGGCAGTGCCTCCCTTTCCATCTCCAGAGACATCAATTTGAGCTTGTTCCACTAAGGCAACTTTGTTACCCACCACTTCCACAGTGCCTCCGGCTGCACCGGGTGCTTTATTTGCCGCATCGAGAGTACCGGACACAATAGTAGTACCCGCTTCACCCTTTATCTGGATGCCAGCTCCAGTTAATATTACCTGTCCATTACTGTTAACTTTCAGCCCGGTAGCATTGCCTCCACTTCCACCAGTCAGCAGTTGGGGTAATGTGGGAATTGGCAAATTCCAGTTTCCCGGTGGAGTATTTGCCGTTGCCAGGGGTTGAATCTCCAAACCTAGCAGCAGTCCTTGCTGAGTGATGCGGACTACACTTTCACCAGGGATGGCAGCTACGGTAATGTTACCCCCTGGTGCCGCGAGCTGCCCGGTATTGATAACTGTACCGCCTAGTAAAGTTAAAAAGTTTTGTCCCGACTGTAAGCTGAGGTTGCCAGCGTTGATAATGGCTCCTGGCTGAGTTGTGGCAAAAGCAAAAGCGTTGGGGTTTCCTGTCAGTGCGGCGTAGTTGTTAGAACCTGCTGCATTGAACCAATTTGATCCGATCCCAATTCCGGTTGCTGTTGTCGCGGTGAAGGAAGCAGGCACGTTGAGGCTGGCTCCTGCGCCGAAGATAATTCCTGCGGGATTCATCAAGAAGAGGTTAGAATTCCCGCCTGTTACCTGAATCAGCCCATTAATAATGGAGGCATCTCCACCGACAACGCGACCCAGGATATTTTGAATCTCTGGTTGGGAGAGAAAGTTAGCAATCTGGTTTGAGTTCAGTCCAAATTTCTCAAAGCTGTGGAAAAGATTCGCTCCAGATGGCTGTCCGCCGCTGATGTCGAAGCGATCGCCCTCAAGGACAACATCGGTGCCAGTGCCGTCAGTTGCGGGAATAATGGATTGCCCCTGCACTGCTTGGGTATTAATCGCTCCTACCAAAGGAAAAACTACCAGCAACCGACCGATGCTTCTCACCACATTCATAGGATTCTTGCTCAGGATTATCTAATTTTGCGAAACTTAAAATTTTTTTGGCTGCAAGAATAACCCTTAACTTTTAGTCAAGCGTTAACTTATTTTTGCTTGCAGCTATTTATTCTTTACTTTTTCAGCAATTTCACCAACATTATAAATATTGCTTTTTTAAAATGACTCTTCTTTTACGTATCTTTACTTAAACTTCATCAAATCTTTATAAAAGAGTTAGTTTGATCCCGAAGAATTACTCGTTGATTGTAAATATAATCGTCTTCAAGAATTTGTAAAGCTGAGATTCCCGACATCACAAAGAAGCCGGGAATATGAACTGGTAGAATCTCATGACTTAAATGGATTGCTATAGAGTGGTTTGCGCTAACCGTTAACTCTATGTTTGAGCGAACGGGACTTAAATAAAGTTTGCGTGGAT
>NZ_JACJOQ010000341.1:0-2620 GCF_014695635.1 Coleofasciculus sp. FACHB-712
CGCCCTCGCGATGAAATCGCGAGAGGATGTGGATTAGCAGTAGGCGATCGCGGCGGGATCGTTATCAACGATTCTTGCCAAACTTCAGATCCAAATATTTATGCCATTGGAGAATGCGCCCTCTATCAAAATCGTATCTACGGCTTAGTCGCTCCTGGCTATACAATGGCAAGCGTAGTGGCAGATATCCTGAGCAAAACAGGGACGAGCAGCTTTACCGGCGCGGATATGTCCACCAAACTCAAACTGTTGGGAGTGGATGTTGCCAGTTTCGGGGATGCCTTTGCCAAATCTCCCGGCGCTAAAGAAATTGCCGTTACTGATACCATCCAGGGTGTTTACAAAAAACTGGTTTTAAATGAAGGTGGTAGCCATCTTTTAGGCGGAATTCTGGTAGGAGATGCTTCAGCTTACGGTACGTTGCTGCAATTTGTGCAGAATGCGATCGCCCTCCCGCCTCATCCAGAAGATTTGCTGATGCCACCCCGCGAAGGCAAGTCTGCCACAGTCGGTATGGGTGTGGAGAGTTTACCAGATACTGCCCAAATTTGCTCTTGCAATAATGTTAGCAAAGAGCAAATTTGTAGTGCCATCCAAGAAGGGCAACTCACTGATATTGCCAGTGTAAAGAAATGCACCCAAGCCGGCACAGGTTGCGGCGGTTGCGTGCCACTGGTAACTGATATCCTCAAAGCTGAGATGAAGAAAGCGGGGATAGAGGTAAAAAATCATCTCTGCGAACACTTCGCCTATTCCCGTCAGGAACTTTATCACTTGGTGCGTTCTCAAAAAATCCTGACTTTTGAAGATTTAATTCAAAAACATGGAAAAGGGAAGGGGTGTGAAATTTGTAAGCCTGCTGTAGCTTCTATTCTCGCTTCAACGTGGAACGAGTATATTTTAGAAATGCCGCATGTGGGGTTGCAGGATACCAATGATTATTACCTGGCAAACATTCAGAAGGATGGAACTTATTCAGTAATCCCCAGAGTTCCCGGTGGTGAACTAACACCAGATCAGCTGATTGTGTTGGGAGAAGTTGCTAAAGATTTTGGTCTTTATACCAAAATTACAGGTGGACAACGGATCGATTTATTAGGTGCGCGGGTAGATCAATTACCCCAAATTTGGCAGCGGCTGATAGATGCTGGATTTGAATCGGGACACGCTTATGGGAAGGCACTTCGCACAGTCAAATCTTGTGTGGGTAGCACCTGGTGCCGCTTTGGAGTGCAGGATTCAACCACTTTGGCGATTGAGATCGAACTGCGATATCGAGGCTTGCGATCGCCCCACAAATTAAAATCAGCTGTATCCGGTTGTACCCGCGAGTGTGCTGAAGCTCAAAGCAAGGATTTTGGGATCATTGCTACCGAAAATGGCTGGAATTTGTATGTATGTGGCAATGGTGGAATGAAGCCACAACACGCAGTTTTGTTAGCAACAGATATTGACAAGGAAACGCTGATTAAATATTTGGATCGGTTCTTGATGTTCTATATTCGCACCGCGAATCGACTAGAACGCACTGCAACTTGGTTCAATAAGCTGGAAGGAGGCATCGAGTACCTGAAGCAGGTAGTTATTGAAGATTCTCTGGGCATTTGTGCTGAATTAGAATCAGAAATGCAGCATCTTGTCAACACCTATCAGTGTGAGTGGAAAGCCACAATTGAAGATCCAGAAAAAGTGAAGCGATTCCGTCACTTTGTCAATTCTGACCAACCCGATCCTGGTTTAGTTCATGTAGAGGAACGGGGGCAAAAACGTCCAGCTTATGACCACGAGAAGGTTTTAGTTGGTATTTCCGAATAAGCTGACTGTTGCTCTGGTGCATTACCTACAGTTTAAAAAAACTGATGTTATTTCAACTAGGAAAAACATACACACGCTATCAAATTCATTCTGCATTGGGTGGAGAACTCCAAACTTATCTTCCTCAGCGTGCTGGAAAGATTGTGTGTGGATGTTTTAAGCCTATCCTGGACTCAAAAGCTCCTGATGAAGTTTTGGTAGAAGATTCACCAAAAGTAAAACAGAAAGCTGAGATACTCTGCCAACAAGGAGGTGCTATTCCAGTGTTCCTCAAGCTACATCGAGCTAGGTGGAAGTATATAGGAATGTTTCGTGTCAAGAAACACTCCGTTGACCTAGAAGAAATTAGGCGTAAGCAGCAGGAATCAGGCAGAAATAACATTGCAGCCGTGCTGTATTTGGAACCTGTGTTAAGCGAACTATGCAGTACGGTTCAAATAACCAAAGAGCGAGTTTTTGAGTTAGTTTGAATTGCTGCAATGTGTTGAATTTTTCAAGCTAGGCTACACCAACCCGTTAATCAATAGGAAAAGAAAATGGTTCAAGCATTACCGATTCGTCAGACAATTTCTACATGGGTTGATATTTGTCCGCTGTCAGCGATCGCGCCCAACACTGGAGTTTGTGCTTTAGTTGAAGATCAACAAGTGGCAATTTTCCGTGTGGGACAAGAAACTGATGTATTTGCGCTAGGCAATTACGATCCCTTTAGTAAAGCCTTTGTCCTATCGCGGGGAATTTTAGGCGATCGCAATGGTATTCCCAAAGTTGCATCCCCCATCTACAAGCAAAATTTTAACTTGCT
>NZ_JACJOQ010000342.1:0-6073 GCF_014695635.1 Coleofasciculus sp. FACHB-712
TAATTTCCTAATCGATGTGTTTTCTTGTTCGTATGCTTTGACTACTTTTTCTCGAAAGTCGATGGAGTAAGGTTTCATTCTACCTGTTCATGCACTGACCTCAATGTACTCTATATACCTGCAATCTGCTGTAAGTCGGCATCAGATGCTCCCTCATGTAAAATCTTGCTACGAATGTTATAAGCTTCGTCAATCATAGAAACAGCATCTGGATTTTCAGGAAGATGCTCCTTCACAAGGCGTTTGATGGCTTGAGAAATCGATTCGCGCTCTAGCTCCCGAATCCGACCTTGGACTGACGCTCTAATATTGTCAGGAATAGAGGCTGTGTTGCTTAACTGTTCGACGAAACTGCCAATTAAATCCTGAAGTTCTGGGTTGGGGTAACGATTGCGTTTAGCTAGCGGTTCGAGAGAAGAGACAAGTCCAACAAATCGGGAACGCTCTGTCGTTTCCAACCTTGCTGATGCAAACAACTCCATAGATACCAAGAGTTGTCGGTCAACCTCAAGGTCAGCCGAAAATATTTCGTTAATACGCTCCACCATACTACTGCTGCTCATGACTACTCTGAAACTTACACTCATCATGAACCCCGATCCGCCTCTGCCCTGTTGGGTTCGATCAAAGACCATACAAGGCAATGGAGTGTGATAATCCAGCAGGAGTGGATGCTTCCTTGAAATCGCTGCCCAGAGAAGAGCTAGTGAGAGCTTTAAACCCTTCTGTTCAGCTTCACCCGCAGTTGCAAATCCCTCTACGTAGACATCCAGCTTTTTGGCAGTTTTTCTCCTCCCCCTAAACTGGCTCTCGTCCTTTTCCTCCTTTAACGGCACTATGCGGACAATGGACTCCTTATCGTTAAGCAGCAGGGAAGCCTCTCCATCGAAGCCAGACTCATCTGTTTCACCCAAGACAATTCCAACCTTTGCTCCGTAGGGACGACGGTTTGGACTGTCAGAAATTATTTTTCTGGGGTCAGGCTTGCTTCTGCTCATTGAATGACAGTAATTAAAATATGAAGTTGTTGCCTAGCCATTGATCTAGACAACAACCTATAGCCTAGCAAACGAGTTTGTTATTGTTAGACCGCACCTTACGACAACTGAGGTACCTCTATCTCACATCCCTTACTGGCAGCGTTGTCTCCAGAATCTCCATCAACAACTCTAAGCGCGATCGCTTTCCAAGTAAGTTATGTCCACCTAAAAACTTTCAGCCCCTCAATTTCCATTTTTTGAATCCCCATTCACCATTCCGAGCGATCGCAATTTGGGTTTCTTCTCCAGCAAGACAAATCGAGTTGCCTGGGCGGTTGAAACCGCAGCTACACAGACTAAACCCGGATGGTGCGCGGGTTTCAATATCCTCAATTTTCCGATAGTCCGCGCAGGCGGACTTTGTTTGTGTAGCCGCGAATTCTATTCGCCAGGGCTTTATTCCCTACCGCCCATTTGTGCAGCGACTTCTTGAGCAAAGTTGCTTTCTGGCTTTGCAATGTCTTCGCCTAAGTTAAAGCGGACAAAGCGACGCACTTGGATATTTTCGCCGAGTTGAGCTACGCTTTGCTTAACCAGTTCTTCCACCACGATACTTTGGTCGCGAATGTAAGGCTGATCCATCAAAGACATTTCTTTCAGGCGTTTTTCAATTCGTCCTTGAAGAATTTTTTCTTTGATGTTTGCTGGTTTGGAAGTTAAGTCATCGCATCCCATTTCGATTTGTGTTTCTTTCTGGACAATTGCAGCCGGAATGTCTGCTACCTTTATATACTCCACGTTCGGACAAGCGGCAATTTGCATGGCGATGTTCCGCACCAGGGTTTGAAATACTTCACTGCGACTTACAAAATCAGTTTCGCAGTTCACTTCTACTAGCACGCCAACTTTACTGCCAGTATGAATGTAGCTGTCAATAATTCCTTCTGCCGAAATACGACGGCTTCCGCCGCATGTTCTACTCATACTTTTTTGGCGCAACCATGCGATCGCTTTGGTCATATCGCCATTGGTTTCATTCAGTGCCCTTTTACAATCCATCATGCCTGCGCCTGTTTTCACGCGCAGTTGGTGGACAGTTTTTGCAGTTATTGCCACCATGTTTTATTCCTCGTTGACTAATAATTTTGTTGACCTCTCCCCAACCCCTCGCATTGCAGGAGAGGGGCTTTTTTCTTCCCCTTTTTTCCAAGGGAAAGAGGCTAGAGGTTAGGCTTTCTATGTTTCGATTGAGCTACAAGTTAGCCTATCTAGTTATCAACTCGCACTGGTAACGGTGTCTCTAGAATTTCCATCAACAATTCAAGTCGAGATGGACGAGACAATAATGGCACCAAGTTTGGCAGTGAGTAGTAATCACCTGCGAAGGTGAATGTCTCCAGCGAAACTTGAGATTGCTGCAACTGCTTTTCTAAGTGGTTGCTATGATTGCCGACTTTGACAATAATTACATTCGGCAAAACCTTCAATTCTTCGCAGTATTGGGGATAAACTGTGTTGAAGAAAGGAGCGTTGTTTTCGCCTTCATCGGTAACGATGATGATTTGTTCTGCCGACTGTTTGTTTTGCCGCATCTTTTCCAGTGATGCACCAATGCTAGTGCAACCATCCGGAAACAATTTCTGGAAAGCTTTCTCCCAATCTGACAGCGCTTTACCTTGTGCTTTTACTTCAACAGCTTTGGTGTCGAAGGCATAAACAAATAAGTTACCTTCGCTGATGCTAGAAATCAAAGCTGCAATTTGCTTTCCGACTTCCAGCGCTTCAGTCATGCTGCTGCTTTTGTCTACAAACAAGGCAGTAGACTTGGTAATCTTACCCCGCTTTTTCACCTGTTCGTTGACAACTTGCTCTAGCTGCGCCACAGTTGCATCATCGACATTCGCAACACCTGCTGCTTTCATTGCCTTGAATGCAGACACGCGATCGCTTGTTGCAGCTTCTGTCAGTTTTGCATCAATCAACACCTTCACCTCAGCGTTTTCCATCGCACCTCGCGCTTGGAGTGACTTGAGGTTGTTAATTACCTCCTGCGGTGACATGGCGTTAACTAGCGCCATCAGCACTTCTGGCGTTACTTCCTTCACCGCACCAATGGCGACAGTGTAGGGAATTTTGTGTTCTGCAATCAGTTGTGCTTGTGCTTGTGGTGTCTCTGCTTTTGCAAGCTGCTTGAGTGCAAACGCAAGACTATCTTCAGGCGGTGCATCTTTGAATAGTACGGCGTTAGCGCGATCGCTAGGGCGAATGTGCAAACTTGCATACAGATGCTTCATCGCCTTGCGTCCCCGCACCGCTGCGCGATCGAAAAACGCAGCATTCTTTTCCCGTTCCTGCAAATATCGCCGCACCGCAGTCCGCGCCGAACGCGGTAACTTTTGCTGATGCTGCTTCATAAAGTCTACAATCCGCGCCACCTGGTAAGGTGGAAACTCTTGTAGCATCATAAAACCCGCACCTCGGTGTTCGTTCAAGCTGCTGGTAAGCAAATTACCGACAAAAACTTCCTTGTGGTCGCGCACATCCCCATGACGCTGATACCATACAGCCAGGTGTCCGTAAAAGATGGGGTCAAGTTCGACCATCATCTTATGCACTTCTGCTACCTTACCCAATTCCCGGTGTGGCGTAGTCAGCAGACTGTTGAGCATTTCCAAACGCAAGTCGCGTTCTAGTGTATTCATTGCAACTACCTCCATTTCATTTGAAGTGTTGAGGAGGCAGGTGTCGCACGCAAGTTAATTGCTGCCGCGCAAGTCGAGAAAGCTGTTTTTTTACCTTAAAAGGGTATGTAAGCTTTTTCTGTTGGGGCGCGGCGACAACTGCCATTATAATTTGCCAAGCAAGAGACTGTCATCCCTGCTAATCTAAAGGTTTCAAATCCGGTTCAGTCCAACTTATCCGAGCTTGCCAAGACATTAAGCGCTCGCGGTTGTAGTATGTCAGAGGAAGATTTTTATCTGCGTAACTATCGATAAGTTCGTTGGCAAGATATACGATAGAGCGAGTTCGATCTGCAACCGATAGATAGTGACTAACAATCCGAATCTAAAACAGTGTCATCGTTTCGTGATAGCCACTGTTTTTAGTAGTTTTAATCCCATTAGCCAAGTTGTAACGCTGGATGCGATCGCGTATGCAATTCGTCGCTTCTGCCTTCGAGTAACGAGTGAGATACCATAATGCAACGGTTAAGTGTGCGCGATGATTCCACTCATCTCGTGGCAGGGTGCAATTCTCGAATGCCGCAATTAGACTTTCTATCTCACTGACTGACTGATATTTCACAACTGCGAGAGTGCAAACTACTTGAGAGAAACTTTAGCGCCTGCTGCTTCTAGCTGTTGCTTGATTTCTTCTGCATCGGAGAGTGCGATCGCTTCTTTCACCACTTTCGGCGCTGAATCAACAAAATCTTTTGCCGCCTTCAGATCCAAATTAGTCAAAGTCCGTACAACTTTGAGGATTGCAATCTTCTTATCAGCAGGAACTTCCTCCAGAACTACATCAAACTCAGTTTGTACAGAAAGTTCTTCACCTTTTTCTTCGATTATTTCAATAATACCTGTCTGCGGACGAGGTGAAGCATCAACTCGGAAAGTATCTTCAACTTGCTTAACTAATTCTGCTGCTTCGGTTAGTGTTAAAGATTTTAACTGCTCTAGAATCTCAATTGTTTTTACAGACATCTTTATACTCCTCCTCATAATAAAAAATTAAATATTATCATTCCACGCAAGTCGAGAAAGCTGTTGTTTCATACGCAGGGGTTGAACCTGCATAATCTTGAGCTTAAATCAAGCGCCTGTACCAATTCGGCTAGTATGTAAGCTTTTTCTATCAGGGCGCGGAATGAAAAGTTTAACTATTTGCAAGCTGCTGCATAATGAACTTAATTTCCTTCTTGTTACACTGACGTTTATCGACAGCGTAACTTTTTCTGTAGATTCTTCTACCTTGCTTCTCCCGTACACTCCAACCGTCAGCAATTTCTATTAAGACAATATCTGTTACTGGCTTTGTTGGTGGTGTATTTTGAAGCTTTATTACATACCACAAATTGTTAATTTTATGATATTCTATGTAGTCATTAACAACTACTAGATTTTCTGGCTTTTCGGGAGGTTTATTGGGTGCTTTCTTCGCTAGGCAGAGAACTTTAGTATCGGGCTGGATATAAAGTTGCTCTCTCCAATAATTCAGCGGATTTCTAGGTAAATACTTGCACGATTTAGTAGAATAAGGAACCCCATCAATTAGTTCAACATCCTTTTCCACAAAACCCCATACATGGGAGAGAATATGTTGTCCTGATAACGTTCTCGTTTCAATCTGCTGGCATAATTCGCTGTAAACATTATCCCAAGATTCGCCCACTTTAGAACGCAGCCAGCGACGTAATGGACCGAGATGGTCTGAAAAGTGCTTTGTGCGTTTTCTTGTCTTGATTAAATAAGGACTCAGCAACCCATCTTCACTTGCCTCATTAGTAATCTTTTGCAGAGCTTTTTTATAACCTTTAAGCTTTTTTACACTTATCCTTATGCCTCCACGAGGACGTTCAATGACAATTTCTCCCAAACGGTGTTCGCTCATTACTTAGCATCGTCCCTAAATATCTATTAATTTTGATGAATTGCCATTCAGTTATGGCTAGGTTTGTTGTAATTAGGGAAGAACTGCATAACATTGGAAAACCCTCCAGTAAATATCAAAAATAACGATAAATTTATTCGTATTTAGATTGCTCCGCGCAAGTCGAAAAAGCTGTTTGAATATACACGGGAATTGAACCCGTCACGGCTTGATTATGACTCAAGTGCTCTAACTAACTGAGCTAGTATGTAAGCTTTATCTATTAGGGCGCGAAGCGATTATTGCAGTCTCGAAAGTATTGGGTGTTCCGCGCAAGTTAAAAAAGCGATTCACTGGAGAGTTACCGTTACTCTACACTGCAAAATAATGGCAGCGGTAGGAATTGAACCTACATCTCCCGCTTATCAGGCGGATGTGTGTATGCTTTTCAGGTTAGGGCGCGGAACACAAAATTTAAAGCTGAGTATCCATAAAACGCA
>NZ_JACJOQ010000343.1:0-4903 GCF_014695635.1 Coleofasciculus sp. FACHB-712
ACGTTATACGGATCGTGAAGTGGCAGACAAATTGCAACTTCACCCATATAAATAGAGGATACAAAGCCGTGTGGATGCCCTGGTTGGTAATCAATAGTAATTTTCCCAGCATGGCAATCATTAATGACACGATTAACCTGAGCCACATCACGATAGAGAAAATCTACAGATACTCCTTCTACCTTTAGCCAACCACCGCCATTAATCCATTTCCCCCATCCACCAATTGGGGTGATTAGATTTGCGCGATGATTGTCGTCAAGTTCAGAGGCGAGGTGATTTAGAGCAGTCACATCAAGCGGATTCTCTGGATTGTAATAGATTCCCAGATCCACATCTGACTTCTGTGTATGGTTGCCTCGTGCCCTTGAACCCCCTAGAGCGATCGCTGCAATTCCCTGAATTGACTGTAAACGTTCAACAACACGGTGGATCAACTGAGGCAATTGCTGATTCATATTGACTTCATTTTTCCACCAATTCAAACCTATTTCACATTAAATGCTAACGGACAAGCTTCAAATAATACCCTCACTCATCACATAAGCTGCACAACTATTAGTTGTACCGTATTCGCTATCAAACAGCACCCGCTTCAACTATATTGTTCCTCTAGATAAATCCACATATGATTCTGTTGAATAGTCTGTATGTAGCTGAATCGAACCGATTAGGCTTTGAGTCCAATGAGAGCGATCGCGGCAAGCAACAGGAGACTATGCTCAGTTAGTCCCTGCTTTGATGTTTGAGGTCAAGTCAAAACAGATTTTGTGCCCAATCTGCGTCAGAAGATTAATAAGAATTAAGTAATTTGCAGCATACTAGGTTCAGGGAGTAATTCACCTTTTGCAAGCTATGCATCCTCTTACATTTCGATTACGTTTTTACCATTACGAATTGCTTCCTCACGAGTTTTGCTATGAGTGCAAGACATAACAAGGCGATCGCAAAATGGAATCGTGTGCGATCGCTCAGTAACTTTATCCCTTAACCTAGAGAAACATACTGCAATTAGGAAAGTGGAATTTTAATAGTAAATTCGGTTCCCTTTCCTACTTCAGAAATTACCTCGATTGAACCATGATGTTTTTCAATAATTTGATGGCTGATTGATAGTCCTAATCCTGTACCTTTGCCGATAGGCTTGGTCGTAAAGAATGGAGTAAAAATTTTCTCTTTAATTTCCAGAGGAATGCCTTTTCCATTATCTTGAATGCGAATACAGGCGTAATTCAATTCATTTACACTGGTTTGGATCGCAATCTGCTTGGATTTTATATCTGTCTCTAATAATTCATCAGCAGCATTAGAAAGAATATTCATGAAAACTTGGTTTAGCTGGGCTGGATAACACAAAACTTTTGGCAGACATCCATAGTTCCTAACAACCTCAACATCATGTTTCAGCTTGTGATTTAGAATTAATAATGTACTCTCAATTCCTTCATGTAAGTCCACATTTTTTTGTTCTGCTTCATCTAATCTAGAAAAGTTTCGTAATGACAAAATAATATCTCTAATGCGATGACCTCCCATTTCCACAGATGAGACGAGACTGGGTAAATCCTCCAGCAAAAACTCCAAGTCGATTTCCTTCATGTAATTAATGATTTCAGGAGAGGCTTGAGGAAAGTGTTTTTGATAGAGGTTGAGCAGGCTTATTAAATCCTTAACATAGTTGTTTATGTGGCTAAGATTACCGTTGATAAAGTTAAGCGGGTTGTTGACCTCATGGGCAATTCCTGCCATCATTTGCCCCAGTCCAGACATTTTTTCAGCTTGAATCAGTTGCGATTGAGTTTTCTGTAAGTTTTCGATCGCTTGTTCTACGGTTTTAGCTCTCGCCTCTGCCAGGGAAGCGATCGCCTCTTTTTCTCTCAAAGCATCTTTTAATTTGGTCTGCTGCTCTGTCAGTTCGTCCATCAACTTACCCTTTGCTTGTAAAAGAAAGAGAAAGTCGGTAACAGAGTCGTGAATTGCAAAGTCTTTTAATTTAATTCCTAGTTGGTTTAACTGGCTAATTTCCGTAACGACCGGGGAACCCAGAAAAAAAATAACCTCGCTGTCAGTAACAGGCATCATCTGCCCTTTTAGAATCATTTCACTATCAAGCGATTTCAGCGTAAAGATACTATGAGATTGCTTACTAATAGCAGCAAAATTAGCATTTTGAATAATGGGACGCTTAATTTGGAAGCACTGGTCAAGTTGTGACCCGATGATTTGAGGAATAAGCCTCTGCAAAACCTCCCCCGATTGTACGATTGTGCGATCGCTCTTAAACACAAAATGAAAAGGAAAAGCTTGAGCAAACAATTGAGGAGGCAAAGTCAGATCGGGAGGGTGCATAGAAAGGCTCAGTGAGGCTTGTACTGAATTGAGAACTCATCATGGTCTGCACCCTCAGACTTACTTTGGATCTGCGTAACTTCAACAACCGTATCTAAACGTGTTCCTAATCCCTGCACTAATCCCACTACCATTGGAGCTAATCCCTCTCGGTGTGAATGATAGTGGAGGTGCAATGTTTGTTCTTCAACTTCCTTACAGGTGAAGGATGGAGGCTGTAGTTTCGGAAAACTGACTCCAATGCGGGTATGAAGATCGTCCAAATTCTCTAAAAATTCGGGAAGCGTATCACCGCTCATTGCCATTAGTTCCCCATACCCTTCTTCAGCGGTGTATTGAACCCAGAACTCTCCAAAAGCTTGCATGATTTCTGAAGCAGATAAACCTAAAACAAGACTTGCAGCTTTTACAAGTCTGTGGGTCACATCATCCGGGTAAGACTCCATGCTGATGAATGCATCCACCTCGACCTCAGACTTATGGTGAATCTCTTTCCAGGTTTCTTCACCGAAGCGACTACACACCATATCGTGAATTGCTTTGTTGACTAAGCCGTACATAAAATCTCCTGTAGTGCTGTTTTAGACTTTTTCATAATTTGCCTGCAACCCTCGTGAGATTGAGTTGCTGGAATCGGCTGACACAATCTTTTCTTTAGAGCGCCTACTTCTAAGATAACTGCACCAAGTTTGGTACTACTGGAGCCTTATAGCTTTACTACTTAAGAGCGATCGCTCCTCATTCCTTCCCTAGCTGCTGCACAAAGGCAGTATGTTGTGGTGCAGCCAACCCTGACTGGCACTATAGGCACGTTTTTTATCACCTACAGCGATCACGCCGAACGACAGAAAGCTGCATTGAGATTGTTAGACCGCCGTGTACAATAACTAAACACTCAAGTCCAGCTATTAGCTAAACACTTCCTTTAAATGTGTTCTCAAACTTTCAATATTGTTCCACCGAGACATTAGGCTGGGACTGGCTAACGATTTTGCTTTAGTATCTTGCCACCCCCAATCTGCTCTCATGACATCTTTATCGAGGGGCATACGGTGAGGATCGCTGAAATCAGCAACGCAATCTACCTTCACCCATCTGAAAATGCCCCATTCACCCAGTTTCCATTGAGATTGATCTTCACTTCCTTCCTTGACCAGTTCAACTATGTGCGTTAGATGTGGAATACAACGAGGCTATCCCAAGGTTCCTAATTCAGCCAACAGCTTTGTACCCTAAATCGTTGAGATTTCTATCAAACTAACTCGATTCCAACTTCCCCAGGCGGTTCAAACACACTTGCAATCTTTGTTGGCTCGTCAGGATAAGGGTCATACGCGGTCTCCAGCAGAACAACAAGAAGCAGAAGGACTTGTTGAACTGGCAGAATTTTTATCCTTACTATATTTGCCCTCAACGCGGGTGATGAAGCAAGCATAGATGACAACGGATTTCTTAGTTAGACGACTGCTAGGCAGGTATCGAGTGCTGTAGCAAACGGCTCAGGCGCATCAAGCATGAGCCAGTGTCCTGTAGCGGGTAGAGTGATTGTGGTTAGTGCTGGACGGAGGACGTGAAGGCTGAACGGCGAGTTATTCGACGGAGCCAGAATAGCGTGAGCGCGTGCCCCTGGCGAAGCGAGGTACTCATCGAGAGCTTCCACTGCTTTAAAGGCAAACAAACCGCGAGACGTTCCAAGCAGCCGATCCTTTGGGGTGGCGGCAAGGCGGGCGAGTATTTGCTCTTGCGTTGCCGAGGTGCTTCCTGCCAGTGCGTTGCGGAAAGAGTCTTCCAGCACTGCTCGCCAGTCGTTAGTTGCCAGCGCTGCTTGCATCGGAGCTATTTGTGACTGATATACCTCTGGGGGGCATTGAGTGCAATCGATTGGTGGATCTACCAGTACCAACTGCGCGATCGCGTTAGGTTTAGCCGCCGCCGCAGCGAGTGCGACGCAAGCGCCGAAGCTGTGCCCAACGAGCGCGATATGCTCAAGTCTAAGGGCTTCTAATACAGCCAAGAGATCGGCTGCACACGAAGCAGGAGAGTAGTCATCATCCGCAGGCGGTGAGGAAGCACCGTGTCCCCGCAAATCGATCGCGATCGCACGTCGAGTCCGGGCGGCATAAACAAGTTGTTCATCCCAGAGGTCTGCGGAACACGCCATACCATGCACAAACACTACTGGCAGTAGTTTGCATTCCATAGTGGTGACAGGTGCAGCGGCTTCAAGGATATGAATGCTAACGTTCTGAGCAGCGAGAGTTATTAAGTTCATACTGCTTTCCCTTGAGCCTTAATTGCTTCAGATAATCGCCATTACCCTACAGATTAATCTTAAAGCATTGTCTCTAGTCCAATTGCTGCTCAAACACTGGTCAAGCACCTCAAATACACAAACTGCTGTTCCTGTCCCTGCTATGTGATTAGCCCTGCTTACTGCTCCCATTCTACTTGAACAGGCTTTATCTCCTGTTCGTTGAATGCGGTGAGGCTAGCTCTCAGATTCCCATTTGACCAGTGTATGGCTGTGAGATGATACTTGTAGTCTTCTCCGTAT
>NZ_JACJOQ010000344.1:0-6804 GCF_014695635.1 Coleofasciculus sp. FACHB-712
CCGGTAAAAAAGCTGCGGTGAGCGCCGGTAAAAACTTGCACCAGTCCTTCAATAGTGGGGAGCAGGCGACGATCTGAATGAAGCGCTGGGGTTTCTAGCTGGGCAACCATAAGGCGAAGTTTAATCGTGAGGAATCTTGAAGAGCGAATCGCTTGCCCCAGAAAAGTTTGGTTAGCAAACGATATGTAGTGTGTTTTTTTATTTTGCCTCATAATCAAACACTAGATATATCCATCCGTCAAGCCCGCCAAGTGCTAACTATCCTGTATTAGTTCTTGTATTAGTTCTTGGCTTCGTCAGTCTCGCTGAGCGACCGATCAATGGCAAAATAGCCAGCATAGGCTTGGTTGAAAGCTGGCTCAAAGTTCAGCTTCCGGCGATGCTTGATTTAATCACAGCAGGAGCAAGGTGCCGTGAGACTAATAATTCTAGGAGGGCCTGGGGCAGGTAAAGGAACGCAGACTGCATTGCTATGTAGTCACCTGGGGATTCCTGGAATTTGCACGGGCGACATTTTGCGGCAAGCGATCGCATCCCAAAATCCCCTCGGTATCCAAGCACAATCCTATGTAGAAAAGGGTGAGTTAGTGCCCGATCCCCTGATGATCGAATTCATGCGCCAGCGTCTTCAACAGCCGGATATCAAGGGCGGTTGGCTGTTAGATGGCTATCCGCGCACTGCTTTTCAAGCAGAAGAATTAGATTTTTTGCTGGAAGATTTGGGACAACATCTAGATTGGGCAATTTGGCTAGAGGTGCCAGAATCAGTGTTGATGAGCCGTTCCCTAAAGCGATCGCGCCCAGACGATCAACCAGAAATCGTACAACGCCGCCTGGAATTATTCCAAGAACGCACGATTCCCATCCTGGAATACTATGAACATCGCCAACGGTTGTTGACTGTCAACGGAAACCAATCCCCAGAGCAAGTGCAGCACGACATTTTAGGCAAAAACTTGGCGGCGAGTGCTGAGTAATCCAGAGATTCTTCCTCTGCGTTACTTTGCGTTCCTCTGCGTTGAAAATACAAGGATTATCTGGATGCAGCAGAGCGGTTTTGTTCCAGAAAATGACCTAGTAAATAAAGTGAACCGCACAAAACTAATAAACTTTCTGGAGAAATCGCAGCTTCTAATCCAGCCGTGAGATCCGGGTAGGTGCGACAATCGGCTAATTCTGGGCAGATATTTTGAGCTAGGGTAGCTAAATACTCTGGATCGGCGGAACTATGATCCGGGACGGGGACTAAATACAAGCGATCGCCCTTTCTGAGTAATGCGCTAAAAATATCGGCATGATCTTTCGTAGAAAGCATCCCCATCACCCAATGAATCGGTGATTTTTCTAAGGTATCGACATATTGACGCAATGCGATCGCGGCGGCTGGATTATGGGCACCATCGATCAATAACCGATGATTTTGCCAATTTGTCCACTGAAGACGCCCTACCCATTGAGTTTTTGCCATACCAGAAGCGATCGCTGCTTCTGAAATTTCCCAACCTTGTGAGGAGAGAATTTGCAGAGATGCGATGGCTAACGCCGAATTATTCAGCTGAAAATCTCCCAATAACGGCAAAGGAAACTTTATCCCCTGATACTCCACGCTTCTTTCTTCCCTTTGCGTCTTCGCGGTTCCTAACTCCACCGCTGGTTCAGCCCAAACAACCGGACAACCCAGTTCCATAATCCGCTGCTGTACCACCGCCCTTGCCTCCGCTGGCAACTGCCCCACCACAGCAGGACATCCCGCCTTGAGAATCCCGGCTTTTTCTCTAGCAATATCCGCTAAAGTAGGGCCAAGGTTCTGCCAGTGTTCTCGACTCAGAGAAGTAATAATTGTGACAAGAGGGTTAGCGCATACATTCGTCGCATCCAGACGCCCTCCTAAACCCACTTCCACCACCGCTACATCTACCTGAGCTTGAGCAAAATACAACCAAGCGGCGGCGGTGATGACTTCAAACTGCGTGGGTGACTCTTCATCCGGTTGGATAGCTGCTTGGACTTGTAGCAGCAATTTTTCTAGCGTTTCCAGCGATATCGGCTGTTCGTTTAGACAGATGCGCTCATTCCAATCGACTAAATGAGGGGAAGTATATCGCCCCACGCGATAACCTGCCTCAGTCAGCACTGCGGAAAGGTAAGCACAAACTGAGCCTTTACCATTCGTTCCAGCGACATGAATCACTGGCACTTTGTGGTGCGGGTTGCCCAAGTCTGCCAATAATTTTTGAATGCGCTCTAGTCCGAGATGAACACCAAAGCGCTGAAATGGTTGAAAAATTGAGTCGATATCCACAAGCCACCAGATCCTAACTTGACTATTCAGACTGTTATGTAAGATATTTAGAAGTTTTCCAATATTTCTTTTAAAGTGGTAAGCCACTGATGACAAGGCTCATCAATTGGAGCAATCTCTCGGCGTCTTTGTGCCAATGATTCGGTATATGCTGTCATCCAGGCGCGAGCTAATTCTTGCTCTGTCACTAGGCCATCTTCCATTGCTCGATTAAATTGTTTTTTAATCCACTCCCTAAAGGTCAGTATCTCTATAGATGTACCAAATAAATCTTCTATTTCTTGACATCGATATAACATCTCTTGTCGCCGTTCAGGTTCTACACTGGTTACAAAACCAGCTAAGGCAACAGTTGAGTGTGCTGCAAGCTTATCTGCAAGTTCTTCAAGCTCATCTCGCAAGTAAGCTTTTCCATACTTTGCATCCCACGATTCAATAATTTGTCTAGCTTGTAATATTTCAATATCACCGATATTACCGTGTTTTTTATTGGCTGAACGCATCTGTGAGAGAGGTTTCAATGCTCCATCTGGAAAAACCTGACATTCTTGCATTGCTTGCATAAGGCTATGCATACTGATTTCCATAATTCGTGCTGCATAATCAGACTCCTTGATATGCCTCAAGATGATGTTAGTAATATATTCCCTATCCACCTCTTCAGCTTGCTCAAAAACATTGTTGAGATTTTCTATTGTTTGGGAAGATAAGTTTATGAAAGAATTTGCCTGATTTAGCAGCTGCGAGAGTAAGTAATGCAGAGCTGCTTCGGGATTTATTTCGTTAGTCTCAATTCCTTCAACAATACTGAGCCATTCTTGACGAGCGCCTCTGAGATTAGCTTTATAAACGGGTGAGTAAGGATAATTTTCTGCTAAACTGCGCGTCATCATAAATCCATCTGCGTTCAGCCTAAGCAGCTCGTATTTACGTAGCACTGGGGTTATATACTGCCTATCCAAGGATCGCATTGATATTCCATCACGCCATGAAAAATCTCTTGTACCTGCACTACCTTTATGCAGCCTTATGCTTTGCATTGGCTCCACCGCTTTTACACATAACTGTAGAACTGTCAAACCTACCAGCGCTCTTCCAACTTCACTGGTTACTGATTCTACAAGTTTATGTAGAATCCCTATATGAGTTTGACTGAGTTGTGATAAGTTAAGAGCAGCTAAATTGTCTCTACAGAGAATAATTTGCTTCTCTAGATAACCCTGAGAGAGTTCTAGCGCTATTTTTTGATATTTCAGCTTGGCTGTCTGGCTCATACCTCCTTCTAAGAAAACTTGTGTTGTACCATCAGGTAGCACTAGCTCACTCTTGTCAATGAATACCCGCAGATGTAGTTCACTCATTGCCTTATTTCAAGTTCTTGCGGAGTTGTACACTTCTGGGCGTCAGTGTTGGAAACGCATAGGGAATTAAATATTCTCCTTTAGGGATTTGAGGATTGGTGTTGTAGTTCCTAACTTCATACCCCATGCTGCGTAAAGATTCTAGGTAAGAAAACACATCATCTTTATTAACTCCCCATTGGCAAGCTAGTCCTTGAGCTGGTAATTGAGTTGCCACTCCTATTCCTCTAACAATGCATTGAACAACACGCCAAAACGGCTCAATATTTAAACTACTATTAAAAGTAATAACTCCAGTAATTCGGGCGGCGTATTGGTAATACCCAGAAAGTTGAACTAAATCAGCCATGCCTGTTAGTTCAATAAGTTTCTCTTCAAACGCTTTCCATAAAGCTGTAAATATACCTTTATCTAAATTTTTAGCGCATAGTTTAACCTTCCCCGTATTTAAAATCCAATCTTGGTTATCCCAAGCTGGATATATTTCAATTACATATTGATTGTCATCTTTATTTTTTTGATTGTTTGATGCTGTAATTATCCAGGAAGAAGGATCTAGATGATATTGCAGATTAATTCTTATGCTGTTAGGGGCTTCTTCTTCATCCCAAGAAAAATCTGTTGATAAAAAGCGCACAGCTTGCTCATCCTTTATATAGTTTTTTGGGGATGTGGAGGTAATTTGTCCAGCAATATGTAAGTTAGCGAGCGCCACTTTAGCCTTTTGAGCGTATATGTCGGTTAGCTGACGCTTGCGCTGTCTGAATCCCAGTTGTTTAGTTTGTAGTAAGTAGTGCATGGGAAAAGGTAAATTAATACCCATGACTTGATCTAAGATACTGAGAGCTAAAATCCGTCCAAGCTGTGGCGGGACAGAATTTCCAATCTGTTCAATACAAACTTGACGATTACCAACAATTTCATAATCGTCAGGAATCGTTTGTAGCCGCTTCAGCTCTTCAAGTGTGAATCTACGGTTTTTCCAGCTAAAGGGGCCAGTGTATTGTCCTCCTTGCGCTTTAATAGTCCGTACCGGCATCTGAGGATCAGCTTTATAGAGAAAATCTGAGAACTTTGATCGCCAGCTAAACACTGGGTTTGGATGCCCCATTTCCTCTGTATAAAAGCTGTAATTTAGACCAGGTGGTATATTTGTAAGAAGGTGTCCGTATCGCCCTCCAATACCTAAGTCTACATCCGTTTTATTAGCGCCTTCAACTGCCTCTCCTGCTGAGTAGAAAGGTTCTTGATTAGGAGAATCTGGGCCATGAGTTGGATAGGGAAATAAATAATTACCTTCACGAATTCCAACAATAAACAAACGCTCTCGATGTTGCGGAACACCATAATCAGCTGCATCAAGAACGCGAAAATGAATTATATAGCCTGCTTCCTTAAAAGCATTTTGGATTTCTTTCCAAGCTTCTCCTTTTTGCGCTCCAGTGATTCCATAGACGTTTTCATACAGGAATCCTTTTGGCTGAAGCATCTTTAATAAACGGACATATTCTTGAAAAAGAGTGCCGCGAGAATCGCTCGTTCCGGCGACGCCAGATGCTCGACGACCTGCTGCTGAGAAGGTTTGACACGGTGGTCCGCCGATGATGAAATCTACTTTTAGATCGGGGCTAGGAATAAATTCTTTAATATCAGTGCAAATTGGTTTGGAATTTTCTAGCCATTTCCCTGACCTCGAGTTCTTTTCTAATGTCTGTACATATTTGGCTTCAAGCTCAACCATCTCAACAATATCAAACCCGGCGTCATGAAAGGCAATATCTAGGCCACCACCACCAGAGAACAAGCTCAAGGTTCTGATGGGAGAAACTCCTCGTTGAGTGAACCATTTATGAAGAGATTTGCCAAATTGATCGGGCCAAGCTGGGCAACGGCTGACGCCGAGCGATCGCAAGATTTCCTTAAACCAAACAACCTTGTCTGGCTCAATACCAGGTAGATTCAAAGGGAGAGACAGCTGTTGCATGTGCTGGCAAATGTGTATCTATCGAACTGCATACCTATTTTCATCACGGATTGAGTTGAAACGTCAATCTACCAGTGGCGAGGCGATCGCTTCTATTTCCTGCGTGACTTGCCAGCTGCATAAGTCTCATCAGTCAGGACAATGGCAGGTATTCGTTGTATAGCATCTTTGACGACTTCCTCTCTTCTTGCCGTTTCTGTCGTAACAGTCTCCATCGTCCCGACATTCTAATTTTTCCTCACAAATGGTATCGCGGGGAAAAACTCCAACATCTTTTACAGAAACTTCCGCTGTAAAAGTGCCTTGTTCAATTATTCTTTCTCCTTCTTTAATTTCATACTCAAACTTATTTTCGCCTTCTAAAACTGCAAAAGTACGAGTTTGATGGCTATTTCCTAAACTCAAATCAACGCCTTGAGAATATTGCCCTTCGCTGTAACCTCTGCTCGTGTAGGGATAAGGATTACTCTTCATACCCTGAGTCACGTTCCGGATTGTCACTTTCCTTTTCGGTGCGGGTGGAGTTGATTTGGAAACAAACTGAGCTTTTCTAGTGCCCGGATTCATCACAGTTCCCGGACATTGCCCGACATATTCAACTCGCTTAAATTGAATTTCATTGACATCGAAATTATTGCCGTTACTTACCAGGAACTCTGCCCCGCTTGCATTCGCCCGATTCACAAAAACCACAACCAGCACGAAAGCCGCAATGATTAGAAAGGCAGTTCTTTTGATTACAATCTGTAACGCGGAAAAGCTTTTGAGTTTCATGATTTTTCTTAGTACCACTAAAACAGGCTTCTTTATCCTTCTTAGGAGGTAGATAAGGTTTAATACTTCCGATAGAAGATTATCGAATATTTTTAGTGTCGTTGATTAACCATTGATTGTTTCCCGATTTGTACATCGGCTTGTCGCTTCTCCCAGCCACTGAATCAGGTAAAGCAGTTAACCTCAGCCGCCAGGGAAGTAAGTTGGATGACTTCCTGGCGCTCGCTCAAAAGATTTTCTTAAAATCTCTTAAAAATTGACACTTTAAAAGGAAAAATGTAAAAATAGATACAGAAATAAATTAGCTAGTTCACCACTGACTGAGTATTCATAGCCGTCAGTGGCTCTGGGGAATAAAAGTAGAGCGCGATCGCGAAGCAGCG
>NZ_JACJOQ010000345.1:0-6811 GCF_014695635.1 Coleofasciculus sp. FACHB-712
ATGGCAGCGGTAGGAATTGAACCTACATCTCCCGCTTATCAGGCGGATGTGTGTATGCTTTTCAGGTTAGGGCGCGGAACACAAAATTTAAAGCTGAGTATCCATAAAACGCACTATTTAGTTTGCAATCTGTTTTGGAAAAAATTGTCACTTCGTACAAGTTAAGAAAGCTATAGTTAACGGGAGTTGAACCCGACCTATCGATTAATAGTCGATTGCTCTACCACAGAGCTAGTATGTAAGCTTTCTAAGTTAGGATACGAAGTGATGCGACACAAAATTTAGTGTAAATATGGGAGGCTACGCACAAGTTAAAAAAGCTTTTTTACACCTCTCCAAGCAGCGGAGAGGGTAGGAATCGAACCTACAATTCGGTGTCCCGATCGTTACCAATTTGTATGCTTCTTACATCAGGGCGCGTGCCTTTCTTTTCACATCAATTCGCAAAAAAATTGAATTCTAATCCCGCGCAAGTTAGCAAAGCGGTTATCACTTGGCGCTCTATCCGTTGAGCTACAGCTGCATAATAGAGCATCTGGTGGGAATCGAACCCACTACCTCCCCGATCGTAACGGGAATGTGTGTATGCTTCACAAATTAGGGCGCGGGACAGTAATAATTTTGAGTTTTGAATTTCGAGTTTTGAATTTCAAGTTAACTTAAAACTCAAAACTATTTAGCCGTAGACGGCTTCTGGGCGCACAATTAAATCGCCACTGGGACGACGATCGACAACGTAGGATTGGAAGCGATCGCTTCTAACATCAAAATGCTGTGCAAGGCGTTCCTTAACGGATTTATCGTTCATGCCATCCGTTACACCTAGTTGCTTTTCTTCAATGTCGTAAGAACGACCTTCAAAACGAATGTGAACCATTTTGAACACCTCCTTAAAGTTGGAAGCAAGATGATGTATGAACTTGTCGTTCTCTTGCTTCACTACTTTATACTACATAAACACTACAAAAGTTGTCAAGAGTTCGGCAGCAAGATTTTTTAGCAAGAGTCCAACTACACATCCTTGACGTAGAAAATGCGGGTGTGAAGTGTGGCATAGCCAACAGATTCGTAGAGTCGCAGCGCACCTGAAGGATTTTGAGCATCGACGCCAAGCTTGGCTGTCTCTACGCCAGCAGCCTTCAAACGATGCATCCCGCTTAGTAACATAGCTCGTCCCAGCCCAATCTTACGGAAGCCGCGCCGCGTGCCTAGTACAGCAATCCAGCCTTCCTTGCGATCGCTGCGTGCATTTTCCTCTGTATAGATCCTGCTGTGGCAAAAAGCAGCAAAAGTCCCATCAGGAGCGATCGCAATCAAGTTTAATTCCGGCTTGTAATCCCGGTCGCTTAGATAATACTTAAGCATCTCCACAGTTAAAGGGTGATGATTCCAATGGTCGATAAACGACTGGTTAAACATCTCCACCCACGCTTCTGCGTCTTGTTCAACTTCTACTTGGCGAATGGTGAAACCTGCTGGAAACTGCGGTTGTGGTATTGGTTCATCCAGCGATCGCCTCATGGTGAAAAAGTACCGATCGGCAGTGAAACCGCAACTTTCTAAGAAAGCGATGCGTTCGGCTTGGTCTTCGCGAGCGCTGGAGCGCAGCTTAACACTCATGCAGCGTTCTTTGCTAACTTCGCGCATCCGTTCCTCACCCCAGGCGACGATCTGTTTTTCCAGATAAACGCCGCGATCGCTTGGGTGAACGTGGAAACCAATGTAGCCTTCGATGATTTCGCCATCAGGGGGAATCCACATTCGTCCGAAGCCAATCAGCTTACCGTCAGAGTTTTCCCAGAGGCAAAGATCGCGTGCTTTGTCTAATGAAGGTGCTTTAAATTCCTGTCGCAGTTCAGATACAGATATGCCTTCGTCAAGTTTATCGACCGCTTCGCAGGAATTGATCAACTGAGCGATCGCTTCTAAATCCGCTTCCCCTGCATAAGGACGCATTGTTAAAGTAATCATAAAATTAGCTGAGATGCCTACGTTGCCGTAATTCCGGAAATTTAAGTTGCGCTTTACTACAGGCATACTACAAGAACTTGCGGAAATAACACCTCACCCGATTGGGTGACAAGCAGACATTGCAGATCGTAGTTTGCGATCGCGATGAATTTCTGCACTGCTTAAAGCGATCGCGATTTTTCAAAGTAAAGAAGAGGATGCTCGTTGACGACTTCCCGTCCCGTTTGCCTCATCCCTAGCTTCTCAAGCACCCGCACAGACGCAATGTTTGGTTCGTCCACATCCGCCCTCACCTTGGGAAGGGAAAGCGTGTCCAGAGCATAACCCAATACAGCGCTAGCTGCTTCTGTTGCGTAACCATATCCCCAGCGATCGGGATGAACTCCGTAGATTAAACTGGGAGTCCCTTCCTCTGAAGGCAAGAAGCCAGCAAAGCCAACAAGATATTCAAGGTCGCGCATAAAGATTAGCCAGAGTCCGTACCCATGCTGTTCAAAGTTCGCGATGCTGTCCTCAACGAAAGATTCTGCCTCGTCAGACGAGATTACCCGGTTGTCGAATAAGAAAGACCGGACGCGATCGCTCGTCCAAAGCGTGTGAATGAGTTGAATATCCTCGATCTGGCAGGGTCGAAGCTGTAATCTACTTGTTTCGAGTACGCAACTCATCGTTATTCGGTGTCTAATGATCCAAACGGTTTAGCATCTTCTAAGTCAAAGATTTCAATAGCATCCTCACGGCGAAACATGCGTTTTCCAAGGCGCGGGAAATCGGCAATTTCTATATCGAGGTTTTCTCCTCCCGCCAGATAAACTAAGTCTTCCTCACCTGCATTCCTCAAATGATGAGCTACCGAAGGAGTCGGGAATGCCATGAAGTCTCCTGCACCAACTTCAAATTCTTCGCCGTCAATTTCCGCAATTCCGCTGCCCGATAGGATGTAAATCCATTCTTCCTCGCGGTAGTGGGAATGATATACAAAGGATTCCTTTCCTGGAGGGACTTTTACAAAGTTGACTCCGGTGCGCTTTAGTCCGAGCGCTCGCCCCATTTGTGTCCCTGAGATTTCGGATTTCGGATTCCAGGGGTGTGAGAATGTTTGCATATTGTCTTCAATTTGTTGACGCCGCAAAATCAAAGATTTCTTCTCTGCCATGTTCGTAACCCTCAGATGGTTTACTGGATACCTAATAGCTAAGTTCAGCGATCGCAATATGGGATTTCATAGAGGTTTCTCCTCGCGAACAAAATATAAGTCTGGATAGGGACACTGTTACTCATTTACTGAAGACACACGCCACCCTGCTGCTTTTCGGTCAATGGTTTTGATAAAGTCGTCTTTCCCGTCCATATATCCCTCTATATCATCGGGATACATCTCGGCTAATTTCTGCTTAAGGTTACTGTATTGCTGTGCATCGTCAGGATGAGCAATCATGTAATCTCGAAATGCTAAGTGACGCTTTACCTGTGCTGAACCAATCTCGAATGTATGAATGTGATGTGTTCTGATACCTGCTTGGCTATTCTTAAGGAAGAATCGCCGACCGGGAATTCCATATTCACCCATCACTTCATAACCCAGTGACTCCATTGATGCACTCTGCTCATCTACACGAGAAATGTCTTTCACTTCAACCAGCAGATCGATAATGGGCTTTGCGTAAATATTAGGAATTGCCGTGCTACCAATATGATGTATTGCAACCATATTTTCACCCATTGCCTCAGCAACTTGCTGCGACTCAGCCTCAAACGCATCTCGCCACTGTAGATTGTGTGGAACTACTTCAACTTTGAACGGCATGACTGGCACCTGTAGTAATGCAAGATTCTGGGAAGGAAGAGCAATTCTTGGCTACACTCGCAGATTCTCCAATTGCGAAATTCTTGATTTGTAGATAAGTGCTGTCTGAGGTCATTAATCTTGTATCAGTTTGAGAGGGTCTGGCATTTCGGTGTATTCAGTTGGGGAACTGTTGATTTTAAGCCAGAGGAATTGGGAAGCAACAAAGAGGCAGATATCGCGATCGCAATTAACCTGGATTTTGTACAACTTTACTGGCAAATCGACAGGCTTTGTGTTTGCAGATAGTCCCGCATCCAGGCACAGTTTAGAACCAGTAGGGCATCCAGATCCAAATTCCATAAAATAATCGTGCGATCGCTACTAGCTGAAGCGATTGTTTGACCATCTGGGCTAAAACTTATCCCCAAAACGCTATCAGTATGCCCACGTAGGGTTTTGAGCAATTTTCCACTCAGGCTCCAGAGTTTCACCGTTCCGTCAGAACTGGCAGAAGCTAGAGTTTGACCATTCGGGCTGAAGCTGATGCTATTGACTCGATTGGTATGCCCAGTTAAGGTTTTGAGCAACTGACCGTTGCTCCAAAGTTTTACGATTCCATCAGCACTGGCAGAAGCTAAGGTACTACCATTGGGACTGAAGCTGACATCTAAAATACCAGCACTATGTCCCGGTAGAGTGCTGAGCAAACTTCCGTTATGCCAAAGCTTCACCGTTTCGTCAGCACTCACAGAAGCTAAAGTCTGTCCATCCGGGCTGAAACTCACGCTTGTTACCGATTCCTGATGTCCGATCAAGGTATCCAGTAGAGTTCCATCCCGATTCCAGAGTTTCACAGTTCTGTCAGCACTCGCTGAGGCTAAAGTCTGACCATCTGGACTGAAACGAACACTCAAGACACTAGCAGTATGTCCCTGGAAGGTCTTCAGAAGCGTGCCGTCTTTGTGCCACAATTTTATCGTTTTGTCAGCACTCGCTGAAGCAAACGTCTGTCCATCCGGGCTAAAACTGATGCTGGAAATCTCCCCATTGTGTCCTTTGAGAGTTTTTAGCAGCTTCCCGTCTTGATGCCAAAGCCTCACTGTTTTGTCGGCGCTGGCAGAAACCAAAGTCTGACCATCTGGGCTAAAACTTACACCCCGCACCTCAGAATCATGCTTCTGCAAAGTGGGAAGTTTCTCAGCGTTAGGGTGCCAAAGTTTAACTGTAGTATCGGCGCTGGCAGAAGCCAAACTCTGACCATCGGGGCTGAAACTCACACTGTAAATCGAAGCGCTGTGTCCTTTGAGAGTAGAAACAAGCGTGCCATCCAGACGCCAGAGTTGCACCGTTTTGTCCGCACCGGCAGAAGCCACGGTTTGACCGTCTGGGCTAAAACTAACCGCCCAAACGAGATCCTTGTGTTCGGTGAAAGTTCTGTAGGGACGAGTTTCAAAACCTCCCAGACTCCGATTCTGACGCCAGAGTTTCACTGTAGTATCTGCACTAGCAGAAGCCAAAGTCTGACCGTCGGGGCTGAAACTGACGCTATTAACTGAAGCGGTATGTCCTTTTAAAATCCCTAGCAATTTACCATTGCGGTGCCACAGTCTAATTGTTTTGTCGGTGCTAGCTGTCGCTAAGGTTTGGCTGTCTGGGCTGAAGTGAATACTTGTTACCCAAGAGCGATGACCCTTTAAGGTAACAATTAGGCTGCCGTTCCGCCGCCAAAGTTTCACCGTTTTATCCGCACTGGCAGAGGCGAGAAACTGACCATCTGGGCTAAAAGCAACGCTATTGACTTTGCCAGCGTGCCCTTTGAGAGTAGTTATGAGTGTACCGTCCCGGTGCCAGAGTTTCACCGTTTTGTCATAACTTGCAGAAGCCACCATTTGGCTGTCTGGGCTGAAGCTGACGCTTTTTACCTTGTCTCGATGTCCTTCCAGCGTCGTCAACAGCCTGCCATCCCGTTGCCAAAGTTTAACTGTACCGTCATCACTGGCAGACGCGATGGTTTGACCATCCGGGCTAAAACTGAGGCTAATGACTGTTCTTTGATGTCCCTCCAGACGGTTATACTCTCTGACGCCATAGACTGCTTGCTGTAGAACCGTTACCACTCGAATGCGGGTATCGGGTTTGGCTTCGATAGATTGTTGTAGCTGTCTACCTGCCTTTAAACTTTCCAGCAATGCTTCTAGTTCTTTATTTGAGGCTAGGAGTTCATCTGAGGAGGCACTTAAAGCATTGAGTTGGGCATCGATTTCACCCGTTTCGGCTCGCTGCCATTGCTTTGTGGCAATTCCCACTAGCAATCCTAGTCCTATCAAACCGCTCGTGAGTCCCAGGATAACTTGTCTTCGTTGGCGATCGCGTACTCTCTGCTCTCGTGCTTGCAGTGCCAAACTTGCCTGTATAAAAGTTTGCTCCGTTGAACTCAGATCCGCCGAACGTTCGGCGTACCAATGTTGGGCTTCTAATAACGGCGCACCTCGCCACAGTACACCCTCATCTTGCTGGCTATCCCATTGTCGCAAAGCTATCCGCAATCGCTCCTGCCAAGTCCGGAAGCTGCGGTCATCTTCTAGCCACTGGCGCAAGCGTTGCCACTCTCGAATCAGCGCTTCATGGACGATTTCGACGGTTTCAACCCTGGTTGCCTCATCTTGTCTGCTAACAACCAAACGCGCATCTGCTAGGCGCGTAACTAAGTTCCAATTGTCTTGTCCTACGTCGGTGCGGGTGGCGATGCGGCGAGTATCGGCGGTGCCTTCACCGGGATGCACTAATTGGAGAAAGATACGCTTTGCCTGTTGCTGTGCTTCCGGTTTGAGTGCCGCGTACACCTGTTCGGCATAACTGGCGAGTGCTTGTTCGACACCGCCAATGGCATCATAAGCAGCATGAGTGAGGATACCATTGCATTGTTGTTCCCACAGCAAGGTTAGGGCAAACTCCAGTAAAGGCAAAGAACCGGGTTCGCAGCTAACGGCATCTAGTATGCGCGATCGCAATCCTTCCTCGATCTGTACGCCTAAATTCTGGGCTGGTTTT
>NZ_JACJOQ010000346.1:0-3900 GCF_014695635.1 Coleofasciculus sp. FACHB-712
AATATTCGCTGGGGTCTCCTCTACGGCGTCATTTTGACCAACGCCAGAGTCATGGGCGAGTTTGGTGCCGTCTCGGTTGTATCTGGCAATATTGCGGGCAAAACTCAAACCCTGCCGTTGTTTGTGGAGGAAGCTTATAAGCAATACCAGACTCAAGCATCTTTCTCAGCCGCCGTTCTGCTTGGCGCACTCGCGTTAGTGACCCTTGTGTTGAAAGAAATTCTAGAGCGTAAAACCAGTATTAAAGATGTTGAATAGGAGGAATTGAAGACTATGTACAGTACAAATGACTTGCCTGTAAATACCTCTAAACCAGCTCAATCTACGACTGGGCACGAAGATAACAGACCTACTAAAATGCGTGTCAGAATCCGCATTCCCAAGGAATATCAGGAAGATCCAATCATCTCACGACTAGTCTCTCACCACGGTGTCACAGTTAATATTGCTGCTGCCCTTTTAGGAGCCAACGCTAGAGATGATGGCTGGTTTGACCTAGAACTCTCAGGATCGACTCGCCAACTTCAAAGCGCCTTAACTTATTTGAATGAACTGGATCTAGAACTGTGGGGCAAATCTGACAGCGAACAAGATGGGTGGTAACGAAAATTTAAAAAGGCAAAATTAATAATTTCAATTATTAATTTTGCCTTTTTATTTGTTAAGCCATATTACTCTCAATCGCCCAACGAGCTAACTCCGTGCGGTTATGGAGATTCGTTTTACCTAACATATTGGATACGTGGCTCTCAATCGTGCGCTGAGAGACGTTCATCTGCTCAGCAATTTCTCGATTTGCCATACCTCTTGCCACAAACTGAACTACTTTCAGCTCGGTCGGGGTTAATTCTACAGTGTCAGGTACCTGGAGTTTCGACCCTCCTTCGGTTCCTCTAGCTGGATGATGAATTAGGCGAGTGGCCTGCTTAAGAGAAGATTCCACTTGCGCCACCAATTCTTCTGGCTCAAAGGGCTTGACCATGTAGACATCTGCCCCAGTATTGAGACCCTTGACTCGGTCTTGACTTTGACCTTTCGCTGAGAGGAATAGAACTGGAATCCAGCTGATGCGGGGATCTTCTCTGACGTGTTGCACAAGGGCAATTCCGTCCATCTCTGGCATCATGACATCACAGATAATCATGTCAGGAATATCATGCTCTAGAACTTCCAGTGCTTCCCGACCATTTTCAGCGGTGATGACTTCGTACCCCCGAAATTCCAGGTAGTCCTTGACCAGCAAAATCAGGTTGGGGTCGTCATCAATCAGCAACAGTCGTTTGTTATCTCTTATACTGGTGTCTTTCATGCTGTGCCACTCGCCAAGCCTGGAATTGTGAAAATTTTAACCGTTTTGTACGTATAGTTTACGTTTTTTTCAGCACCCTGCTGCACCGACTCCTACTAAGTCTAGGCAATTCCTATAATCTCTTTTTAGAAAATTATAGTCACTGACATGGGTCACAACGACGAAAATCTAGTAGGTACACGGAAGAATATAACGTAGCTACTATGTTACTGTATAGGGTTTTGGTAGTGGATGAACTAAGAAAGCGTATTCTTGCACAATTTTGTTGCCAATCAGATGTTCTTGGATAATCCGCTCAATGACTTCAGGAGTCGCTCCACGATACCAAACACCATCTGGGTAAACGACTAGAATTGGGCCTTGGGAGCAAACTCGCAGACAGTTTGCTTTGGTGCGGAAAATGCAAAGAGGGCTTTTGTCGGAAGGCTTGTCTAGTTTTAGCTCTTTAAGTCGCTTTTTCAAGTAATTCCAAGATTCTAAACTGGTTTCCTTGGAGCAACACTGGGGTAAGGTTGGATCGGCACAGATGAAGACATGGCGCTGAATTTGATTCAGTCCCAAGGTCTGCACACAAGCGGCGAGAGCGTTTGGGTCTGATGATTGACAAGTTTCAGGAATTTCAGGGCTAGGCTCAGCCACTGTGTTTTCAGTCATTATTTATTTGATTTCCTTGGAAGAAGCGAGATATCCGTTTTTTAGGAGATTTTAGCGGTTCCAATTTTTTTTAGCAGATTGAGTGCGATCGCGCTATGCCATCCCAATGACTAAAGCTATCTTTGTGTCTTAAGCATTTCTACTAAAGTCTTCCGACAACCGGATAAGTTCGGGAACCCGTACAAAGAATTTTGTTGCGATCGCACACTGGTTGGGCTAAATTAGCACTCAGAGGTTGAGAGTGCTAATTCTCAACGAACGAATCGTGTGTCTTGAGTCAAACCTGTAATAGGAGCGAAGTTTGTATGGCAGCTGTATCTCTAAGCGTATCCACTGTTAAGCCGCTGGGCGATCGCGTTTTTGTGAAAGTGAGCGCTGCTGAAGAGAAAACCGCTGGTGGAATTCTTCTTCCTGATAATGCCAAAGAAAAGCCTCAAGTAGGGGAAGTCGTCGCTGTGGGACCTGGCAAGCGCGATGACAAAGGCACTCGTGTTGAGTTGGAAGTCTCTGTGGGCGACAAGGTTCTCTACTCCAAGTACGCTGGCACAGACATCAAACTCGGCACAGAAGAGTACGTTCTGCTCTCAGAGAAGGACATTTTAGCAGTCGTTTCATAAAGTTATGAGTTCTGAGTTGAGAGTTCCGAGTTAAAAACATCTGCTTAACTCAACGCTCAAAACTCAACGCTCAACACTCCTTCAAAACTCAAAACTCAAAACTCAAAACAACTGAGGAACTATGGCTAAGCGCATTATTTACAACGAAAACGCTCGTCGCGCCCTGGAAAAAGGGATGGACATCCTAGCTGAAGCAGTGGCTGTTACTCTCGGCCCTAAAGGCCGCAACGTGGTACTAGAGAAGAAGTTTGGCGCACCGCAAATCGTGAATGATGGTGTCACCATTGCCAAAGAAATTGAATTAGAAGATCACGTTGAAAACACGGGTGTCTCCTTAATTCGTCAAGCTGCTTCTAAGACCAATGATGCTGCTGGTGATGGCACCACGACTGCAACCGTTCTCGCTCACGCAATCGTAAAAGAGGGCTTGAGAAACGTTGCTGCGGGTGCGAATGCAATTTCTCTGAAGCGCGGGATTGACAAAGCCACTGGCTTCCTGGTGGAAAGAATTGCCGAACACGCCAAACAAGTAGAAGATTCCAAAGCGATCGCTCAAGTTGGTACCATCTCTGCTGGTAACGACGAAGAAGTTGGTCGGATGATCGCTGAAGCGATGGATAAGGTGGGCAAGGAAGGCGTCATCTCCCTGGAAGAAGGGAAGTCCATGACCACCGAACTAGAAATCACCGAAGGGATGCGCTTTGACAAAGGCTACATCTCTCCCTACTTCGCTACCGACATGGAGCGGATGGAAGCGGTTCTGGAAGAGCCTTTCATCCTGCTGACCGACAAGAAAATCACGCTTGTCCAAGACTTAGTGCCCGTTCTGGAGCAAGTCGCTCGTGCTGGTCGTCCTCTGATCATTATCGCTGAGGACATCGAGAAAGAAGCACTGGCAACCCTAGTGGTTAACCGCCTGCGGGGTGTGCTGAATGTGGCTGCTGTCAAGGCTCCTGGTTTTGGCGATCGCCGTAAAGCAATGCTAGAAGACATTGCCGTTCTCACTGGCGGTCAGCTGATCACCGAAGATGCTGGTCTGAAGCTGGAAAGCACCCGGTTAGAAATGCTGGGCAAAGCTCGCCGCATCAACATCACCAAGGACAACACCACAATTGTCGCTGAAGGCAACGAAGCTGCTGTGAAGTCTCGTTGCGAGCAAATCCGCCGTCAAATGGACGAAACCGATTCTTCCTACGACCGCGAGAAGCTGCAAGAGCGTCTAGCTAAACTGGCTGGTGGCGTCGCCGTCGTCAAAGTGGGCGCTGCGACCGAAACCGAAATGAAGGACAAGAAGCTGCGTCTGGAAGATGCCATCAACGC
>NZ_JACJOQ010000347.1:0-6884 GCF_014695635.1 Coleofasciculus sp. FACHB-712
GTAAGCAAAGCAAGAGCAATTCTGTTCATAATTCAACAGGTTACAGTTTTTGATGGCATTATAGCCAATTAATTGCCCGCTAAGTTTTGCTTAACGGCAACCAAATCCTTAGCCGTGTTAGCTTGGCTTGGCTTGAGGACAAGTAAATGCGATCGCATCAGCGCATAAATATAAGCTAAGTGCGATCGCGCTCATCCACCCATCAAAAATGGCAAGATAGCAGCGCCTACTGCATCTGCGTACTCTTCATGTAATCCTAACGAACCGGGAAGCCTCACTATCTGCACTCCTGGGACATTCGCTAAGGCTTCCATTTCTGCTTTTGATTTCGGGGGCGCTTGTTCGCCAATTACCACCATCACGGGTAACGGTAAAGGCTGAAACCAGGCGAGAAAATCGTCTCTATGATTAACCGGATCTAAACCTCCGGTGACGAAGGCGGCGGGAGCAAAACGCGCTCCTGGTTGATGTGCTGTCTGCAACTTTTGTTCAAGCCGGGAGGGACTCAACGAGTCAGGTTCAACGTAGACATGGCGACGATACATCAAGCTAATGAAGGACTCCGTGGTGTTTAGCTTGTAGAGAGCTTGTCCTAAAATGGGTGATCGCACTACATTCTTTAGCGTTCTAAACCACCCTTGCTTTTTACCCATCATCGTCGGAAATGGCCCGCGCCAAGTGGGAGCCGCTAAAACAATCCGTGACAAAACGGGCGGTTGTTGTTGCGCTAGTTGCATCGCGTAACCAGCAGCGTGTCCAGCAGCAATGATGGCTATTGGAGTATCAAAAACATTTTTGACAAAATCTTGCAGAAATTGGTGATATAGGGCGGGTTGGTAGTTCAAGGGTAGACGAGGCGATCGCCCAAATCCAGGCCAATCGAGAGCAACGGCTTGAAACTGAGATGATAATAACTCTGCCAGTCCGTGCATTTCCGCGCGTGTAGAAACGGTGCTGAAAGCTGGCAGAAGTAATATGGGAGATCCTTTGCCTAGAGTTTCATAAACTATAGGTAATTCTTGTCCTTCCCAAGTCCAGAGATATTCCTGAACGGTTCCGCCAATTCCGACAGTACTAGGTGCAGAAATCGTTGAAGTTGCCATAAGACACAATCCCTATTTTATTTACTCTAGGCAATCTTTTAACTGCTGTTGAATTTGGGCTTCATTCAAGTTACGCCCAATAAATACCAGTTGATTGCTCTTTTGAGAAATCCACTTGTCAGTTTTCATCTCAACCCGTTTACCGCACAGTTGAAAGATGTGGCGTAAACTACTTTCCTTAAACCAGAGTAAACCTTTGGCGCGAAAAACGTCTTCGGGAAGTTGTTCGGTTAAAAATTGTTGAAATTTCTCTAAGAGGAGAGGGCGATCGCTTTGAAAAGAAAATGACATGAAACCATCATTTTCTAAGTGGTGGGAATGATCGTGATGATGATCGTGATGGTGATCGTGATGATGATGATGGCTAGATTCTTGTTTAGCTGGATAAGATTCCGCTTGGGAAACTCCCACATCTAAAATTAGTGGCAGAGGAACTTGTCCGTAGGCGGTTCGCAAAACTCTCGCCCCTACTTTCATAGCGCGAATGTAGTCTTCCAACTCCTTGACTTGCGCTTCTGGAACCAAATCGGTTTTGTTTAGCAGAATGATGTCACCGTAGGAAATCTGATTGAGGGCGGCATCACTTTCAAAATGATCTGGTGTAAATGTCTCCACATCTACCAAAGTCAAGATAGAATCGAGCCGAGTTAGATCGCGCAAATCTGTACTAATAAACGTCAACGCAATGGGTAATGGGTCGGCGATTCCAGTTGTTTCGACAATTAAGTAATCAATGCGATCGCTCCGTTCCAGCACCCGATAAACTGCATCGAGCAATCCATCATTGATTGTGCAACAAATACAGCCATTTGTGAGTTCGATCATATTTTGATCGACGGAAATCAATAGCTGGCTATCGATATTAATATCGCCAAATTCATTAACTAAAACTGCTACTTTTAATTCTTGACAATTATGCAAAATATGGTTAAGCAGCGTTGTTTTACCACTGCCTAAAAAGCCTGTAACGATCGTGACTGGCATTCCCCGTTTAGGAATATCCGGAATCAGGTTTTGTTTGGGTGCTGTAAGATTGTTCATTGCTCTTTCTGGATAAATTGAGCCTGGATTAATTGAGCGATGCAGACATAGATTCGCACCATGCAGCGCAGTGTCTGCGATAACATGGCAGGTTCTCAGAATGCCGAGATATTTTTAATAATGATAACTATTATCATAAGCGATCGCGGGTAGCAAAAAGACCTGGCGATTGGAAATCGCGGCTACACAAACCAAGTCCGCCTGCGCGGACTCAATCCAGCCTGTACGGACTCTATTCAGCCTGGGTCGGCAGGCTTTGTTTGTCTAGCCCCAGACTTCCAGTCTGTGGACGATTTGCAAATACGGGATGCTCCCATCGCTCTTTCCTCTGTCAGAAGTCTTAAATTACCGCAATACAGTCAATTTCTACCAGCACATCCTTGGGTAGACGGGATACTTGCACGCAGGCACGAGCGGGGGCTGTCTCTGCGTCAAAATATTTACCATAAACTGCGTTAACCGCAGCAAAATCATTCATATCTTTGAGAAAAACGGTGGTTTTGACCACATTTTCAAATTTAGCGCCAGCAGCAGACAGAATCGCTTCCAGATGAGCCATTACCTGTTCTGTTTGCTTGGCTACATCGTCGGTGTAGACAATATCACCGATTCTAGGATCAATGGCAATTTGACCGGCGACGAAGATCATTTGACCGCTGGCAGCGATCGCTTGATTATACGGCCCGACTGGTGCTGGTGCGTTTTCTGTCCGAATTACTTTGCGTGTCATTAGTATTTGTGTTGGTAACGATGCTTCCTGTTTGCGGGGTTCTGTATCAGAGGCTGAGGACTTGTAAACTTCCCCATCGGGCATTATCGCGCCCGTGAAATCCGCACCATTGATGCTTGCTCCATAAAGGTTTGCATCAGTCAAATCTGCTTTTTTCAGGTTGGCTCCATTCAGGTTTGCCCCCATGAAATTTGCTCCTTGCAAACCTGCTCTCTCTAAATTTATCCCTCGCAGACAGGCTTTTCTAAACTGTATGTTTGTCAGTTCTGCTGCGCCTAAATCTACCTCAGCAAAATTCATACCTGACAAATTATAGCTGGGCAACTTGACACCCCGGAGCTTGGCTCCTTGGAGATTGGCATCTTGGATGTTAACACTAGCTAATTCTGCCCGACTTAAGTCAGCTTCAGCTAAGTTTGCACCCGTTAGCCTCGCACTACTCAAGTTTGCTCTAACAAGGTTGGCTTGACCTAGAGAGGCTTTAGTTAGGTTGGCACTATTTAGTTGAGCATCACTGAGGTTTGCATTGTCTAGGTTGGCATTATTAAAGTTAACACCAATCAAGTTTGCCTTACTAAGGTCGGCACCACTGAGTTCTGCCAAACCCAAATTTACTGAAGAAGCTTGCACCCCAGTCAGATTTGCTCCAATTAAGGATACTCTGCTAAAGTTTGCGCCAGTGAGGTTGGCATTAGCCAGGTTTGCCTGATTTAACTCAGCTCCGGTCAAATCTGCATTCTGTAGGTCTATCCCACTTAGGTTTGCACCTGGGAGCTGTATCCCACTTAGTTTTGCTTTTTGAAAGTTCCGTTCGCGTTGGGCGTATCTTTTTAGAAGTTCTTCGGCGTCCATTGTTGGTTTAGCGATTGTCGCGCACTTGCATCAGTTTAAGACACCGGGCGAATAGGAAATCGCTGGGGCGTTGTTTTAAACCTGCGAAGGCGGGTTGTGTCTGTGTAGGCGCGATTTCTAATTGCCGGAGCTAATACAAATTTTAAATGCTCGGATTAATGCAAATTCTAAACGCTGGAGCTAATCTTAATTGCTTTATTTTGCTAACACACCATTCAAGAAAATATCAGCTAACCCTTCTGCCATTTCTTGCATTGCTTTCGGGGAGGCATTTTCTCCTAATAGGGTGTCGTGGCTAAAACCGGCGATTGTGAACATCCCTAAGAAAACTTGGGCAACAATTCTCGGATTCATGCGGCGATAAGTGCCTCTATCCATTGCAGTTTGAAAGAAAGCTTCCGCCACATCCGTCATTTTGACAATGACTTCAGCTTGGATGCGATCGCGTAACTCTGGATGAAACTGCGCTTCTGTAAAACAAACCCGCAGCATATCCGCATTTTCACGTAGATTCATCATCCGCCGATGCATCACCTGAGCCACAGCTTTATAGCTGCCCATTTCACTCAATTCGGTTAACAAATCCGTGAGAATTTCCACCCAGCCTTGCGTCGCCACCTCAATCAAGATCGCCTTTTTGTTTGGGAAATGACGAAACAACGTTCCTTCTGCAACCCCTGCCGTCGCAGCAAGATCGCGGGTTGTTGTCCCCTCATATCCCTGGCGGGCAAATAACCGCTGTGCTGCCTGTAAAATTCGGGTGTGAGTATCGTCTTCAGTATGAGCAACTTGCTTAGTTGTTCCTACCGTTTTCCGGTTAAAAATTCCCATATTAAGAAATAAATGGATGGATTACCACTAACACCCTAATGCAATTGTGCTATAGGCGAGTAATCAATCACCCAAACCTTCACAGATTGTTAACACCACACAATCCACGTTAGAGTCAATATCTTGGAATTAGCGCTGCTTAATCTTTAGTATTGTATGAGTCAGTTTTGTCGATTCCTGTGTGTGTCAATCCCAACGACAGCACAACCGTTACGGGAAAGTTTGAACCCCAGCCCTCAACCGTCAAGACAGCGTCAGTGGCGAAGCATTCTGGCTTTTCTGCTCGCGCTGCTGCTGGGGTGGGGTATGCAGCCCAATGTGGCGTTAGCTCGTACCCAGACGCTTGAAAAGGCGGATGTAAAACCTGCCACAACCCAATCGATTCAGCCCTACTTAGACCGGGTAATTGAGCGGGTGACAGAGTTTCGTTTAGAGAATGGTCTCAAGTTTATTGTATTGGAACGGCACCAAGCGCCGGTCGTGTCGTTTTACACCTATGCCGATGTGGGGGGTGCCAACGAACCCAATGGTCAAACAGGCGTTGCTCACTTTCTAGAGCATTTAGCTTTTAAGGGAACCACGCGCATTGGCACGCAGGACTACAAGGCAGAAAAGCCACTTTTAGACCGCTTAGACCAGTTAGCCGAACAAATTCAGGCAGCAAAAGCGGCAAAGAAACCGGCAGAAGTGACAGCGTTGCAGGCAGAATTTAACAAGGTTGAAGCCGAAGCAGCGAAATATGTCAAGCAGAATGAACTGGGTCAAATTGTCGAGCAAGCGGGAGGCGTCGGTCTAAACGCAGCAACCTCTACAGATTCTACGGTCTATTTCTACAGCTTTCCTTCTAACAAGTTAGAGCTGTGGATGTCGCTGGAGTCAGAGCGGTTTTTAGACCCAGTGTTTCGAGAATTTTATAAAGAGAAAGAAGTCATCCTGGAAGAGCGACGGTTGCGAACTGATAACTCGCCCATCGGTCAAATGATTGAGGCTTTTCTCGATGCGGCTTTCAAAGTGCATCCCTATAAGCGTCCAGTGATTGGCTACGACCAGGACATCCGCAATCTTACCCGCGAAAATGTGCAGGAGTTTTTTGACACGCACTACGTCCCCAGCAAGTTAACTATTGCGGTCGTTGGGGATGTTAACCCAGCGGAAGTGAAACGGCTGGCTCAAGTTTATTTTGGACGTTACAAAGCGAGAACAGCGGAACGGGAGCAATTACCGACGGAACCCAAGCAAACCGAAGCGCAGGATGTCACCTTGCGCCTGCAATCCCAACCTTGGTATCTAGAAGGCTATCACCGCCCAGCGATGAATCATCCGGATCATGCAATTTATGAACTGATCGGTCGATTGTTGAGCGATGGTCGGACTTCTCGCCTCTACAAGTCTTTAGTAGAAGAGCAGCAAGTCGCTCTGAATGCGGAAGGTTTTAGTGGCTTTCCGGGAGATAAGTATCCGAATTTGATGCTGTTCTATGCGCTGACAGCTCCCGGTCATACAGTGGATGAAGTGGCGGCGTCTTTGAGCAAGGAAATTGAGCGGCTGAAGACGGAACCCGTAGCGGCGATGGATTTGGATCGGGTGAAGACCCAGGCAAGAGCTGATTTATTGCGATCGCTTGATTCCAATATGGGCATGGCGATGTCGCTGGTGGACTATGAAGTGAAAACCGGCTCATGGCGGAACCTTTTTAAGCAACTAGATGCGATCGCTACCGTGACACCCGCAGAGATTCAGCGAGTGGCGAAAGAAACTTTCCAGCCACAAAACCGGACAATTGGGCGAATTCTCCCGAAAGAGGACTGAGGGAAGAGGACTGAGGACTGAGGGCTGAAGTTTGAAGACTGAGGTTTGAGGACTGAGGGCTGAGAGGAAGAGGAAGAAGGACGAGGAATGAGTATGCAGTGGTTTAGGCAGAATTGGAGGAAGAAGGGCAAAGGGAAACAAAGGAAAAATTATTTTCTGTTTCTTTTGACTTTCTCCTTGATACTTTTGACATTTTTGATGCCAGCGGTAGCGGATACAGCGCGGCATTATACGGAGTTGAAGTTTCCACCGTTGCCGGAAATTCAGGTACCGCCGTACACGCGCTATCAGATGGACAACGGCATGATTGTGTATCTGATGGAAGATCGCGAACTTCCCCTCGTGAGTGGCACGGCGATGATTCGCACCGGCGGTCGTCTGGAACCAGAAAACGAGGTAGGTTTGGCTACGTTGGTTGGGGAAGTCCTGCGGACTGGCGGAACCGCGAAGCACTCCAGCGATGAACTAAACCAATTGTTGGAACAACGCGCCGCTTCGGTAGAGAGCAGTATTGTTAG
>NZ_JACJOQ010000348.1:0-1644 GCF_014695635.1 Coleofasciculus sp. FACHB-712
ATTAAGTCACAGCGTGAAATTGAAATCATGCGACAGGCGGCGAAGATTGTGGCAACCGTGCTGAAAGAAATTCAAGAGATGGTGCAGCCCGGTATGACAACGGCGGATTTAGACGCTTATGCCGAAAAGCGCATCCGCGAAATGGGGGCAACGCCCAGTTTTAAGGGATATCACGGCTTCCCCGCTTCCATTTGCTCCAGCATCAACAATGAAGTCGTACATGGCATTCCCAACGCCAAAAAAGTGATTCGGACTGGCGATGTCTTGAAAGTTGATACAGGTGCTTATTTCCAGGGCTATCACGGTGATTCCTGCATCACTATCGCCGTTGGTGAAGTGACACCAGAAGCGGCTAAGTTAATCCGCGTGGCAGAAGAAGCGCTCTTTAAAGGAATTGAACAAGTTAAAGCTGGAGCCTACTTGCTCGACCTTGCAGGTGCCATTCAAGACCATGTGCTAAGCAATGGTTTTAGTATTGTGGAAGACTTCACCGGACACGGTGTTGGACGGAATTTGCACGAAGAACCGTCAGTTTTTAATTTCCGCACCCGCGAAATGCCCAATGTCAAGCTTCGGGCTGGAATGACTTTGGCAATTGAGCCGATTTTAAATGCTGGTTCAAAATTTACCCGTATCTTATCCGACAAGTGGACAGCAGTGACGGTGGATAATGCCCTGTCAGCTCAGTTTGAGCATACGGTATTGGTAACGGAAGATGGACATGAGATTTTGACCGACCGCTCGAAAGTTTAACGCATCGTTACATTGATTGACCCGCAGCATAAAATGCTGGGACTATACAAACAAAGCTCGCCTATGCGGGCTTTGTTTATTTTTATAGAATAAGTTGATAAAGCGATCGCATCTTGATACAAATTCTATTCTCATCTCTAAAATTTGAAATTTAAAATAGCTATGAGCAGGTGGCAATATGTACCAAACAGCACAAGAATTAGAAGCACAAATGCCAGATGCTACAAAACTTTTGAGCGATGAACCAGAAATGGAAAGTTCTTTGCACTACAAGCAACTAGCTTTATTGGTGAGTTGCTTAGAATGGTTTTGGCGCGATCGCAATAATTTTTTTATTGGCGCTAATCTGACAGTTTATTTTAGTCGGCAGCAATTGCGAAATCGAGACTTTAGAGGACCAGACTTTTTCCTAGTGAAAAACACGGAAAAAAAAGAGCGTCTCTCTTGGGTAGTGTGGGAAGAAGAAGGCAAATATCCCGATTTAATTATCGAATTACTGTCCAATACGACTGCTAGCATTGACCGAAATCTCAAAAAAGAGTTGTATCAAAACCGCTTTCGCACGCCAGAATACTTTTGGTTCGATCCCGAAAGTTTAGAGTTTGCGGGTTTCCGGTTGGTAGGAGAACAATATCAAGCGATCGCGCCCAACCCTCAAGGCTGGCTGTGGAGTGAGGTTCTAGATTTGTATTTGGGTATAGAAGCCGGAAAATTGCGCTACTTTATCCCAGAAGGTTCTCTAGTTCTTACCCCAGAAGAGGCAGCAGAACGACTAGCAGAACAACTGCGATCGCTCGGTGTCGATCCGGATACTTAAGCGAAAAAGCGATCGCGTGAAACAATGTTTATTGGCAAGCTAGGATTTTATTGCCTAGACGCGCTCAGGCGTTC
>NZ_JACJOQ010000349.1:0-6915 GCF_014695635.1 Coleofasciculus sp. FACHB-712
ATTCTTTCAATCCCTGGTTAGTTGCAGTGGGATTGAATACAGTTTTGTTAGCGATCGCCTATTTCGCCCCTAAAAAGTTACTGACCCCCGCCGGATTCCTCCACGCTTGGGCGTTGGGCGTCATCATCTGGGGTACCCTTGGCTGGCAGGGATATTTAGTCGTGATGTTCTATTTTCTCGTAGGTTCTGCCGTCACGCGCATCGGCATGGCTCAAAAAGAAGCCGAGGGAATCGCCGAGAAACGGTCTGGGGCACGCGGGCCGGAGAATGTCTGGGGTTCCGCCCTTACGGGCACTCTATGCGCCTTAGGAACGCTACTGGTGAGTTATTTAGGACAACCTCAATGGGTGCCTTTTTTACTGCTGGGCTATGTAGCCAGTTTTAGCACTAAGCTTTCGGATACCACCGCCAGCGAAGTCGGGAAAGCTTATGGTAAACGGACGTTTTTGATTACAACCTTACAACCTGTAGCCAGGGGAACAGAAGGGGCGGTTTCTTTAGAGGGAACAATCGCTGGAGTGGTGGCATCGGTTGCGATCGCTTGTGTTGGCTGGGGCGTTGGTGCGATCGATCTCATCGGGGTGGTTTGGTGCATAGTAGCAGCGTTTATTGCGACCAATTTGGAAAGTGTCATTGGTGCTACGCTGCAATCTCGCTACGATTGGCTTACCAACGAAGTAGTGAATTTTCTCAATACCTTAATCGGCGCGATCGCTGCAATTTTGTTTGCCTTAGCATGGCACTCGTTTAGTCTGCCTACTGCGGGGATTACTTGAAAGTAGAATAATTTCTAGCAATCTTTAAACGGATGGCTGCTGACGTTGATAAAGCGACCAATACAGCCCTTTTTTTTGCATCAATTCTAGATGAGTTCCTTGTTCCATTAGTACCCCTTTCTCCAGAACAAAAATCAAATCTGCCCGTTTGAGCGGCTCAAATCTGTGGGCAATCATAAAAACGGTACGGTTTTGGGAAATCGCTTGTAAATTTTGTAAAACTTGCTGCTCTGTTTCGCTATCTAAGGCGCTGGTTGCTTCGTCGAGAATTAAAATAGGAGCTTGAGATAAGAATAAACGAGCTAAGGCAATTCGCTGACGCTGACCGCCAGATAAAGCAGTGCCTCGTTCTCCGACAGGATTCTCGTAACCGTGGGTTAATTCGCTGATAAAGTCATCGGCGACGGCTAATCGTGCGGCTTCTACAACTTGTTCGGTGGTAATCTCTGAATTTCCTAAAGTAATATTTTCCAAGATTGAACCGTTGAAGAGAAAATCTTCTTGGATAACTACACTAATTTGTTGTCGCAAGGATGCTAAATCAGCACTTTTAATATCAAAGCCATCAATAAAAATGCGACCTGATTCAACTGGGTAAAGTCGTTGCAAAAGCTTAGAAAGGGTACTTTTTCCAGAGCCGCTTCGCCCGACAATACCGACAAACATTCCCGGTTGAACGGTGAAGGTAATTCCTCGCAGGATTGCTTCTTGATTGGATTGATAGCGGAAGAAAACCCGATCGAAGGTAACTTTACCTTTCAGCGGGGGAAGAACTAGACCCGATCCGGGTTCGGCTTCGGGGGCTACGTTGAGAATATCTCCAATTCGGTCTACAGAAAGTAAAACTTGTTGGAGATTTTGCCACAATTGCACTAACCGTAAAAGTGGCCCGGTCATTCTTCCCGCCAGCATTTGAAAAGCAACTAGCTGACCAATTGTGAGCTGATGGTTGATGACTAGCGCAGCTCCAAACCAGAGAATGAGTAAGTTGGAAAAATTAGTCAGAAAGTCACCGATATTGTTACTAATATTGGAGGTGGTAGAAGCTTTAAAGCCGGTGCGGATGAAGCGGGCAAATAAACCTTCCCAGCGATCGCGTGCGGTTCCTTCGGCTGCATGCGCCTTCACTGCATGGATTCCCGTCACCGTCTCTACAAGAAACGATTGGCTATCCGCACTGCGGTTAAAGGTTTCATTCAACCAGTTCCGGAGAATTGGCGTCGCCACCAATGTCAACATTGCAAATAACGGAATCACTGCCAAGGCAACGAAGGTAAGCTTGACATTGTAGTAAAACATCAGCGCCAGGTAGACAACGGCAAAGATGCTATCTAAGATGACAGTTAACGCCGTTCCGGTGAGAAATTGGCGAATATTTTCCAGTTCTTGTACTCGCGCTACCGTATCTCCAACGCGGCGAGACTCAAAATAAGCTAGTGGTAGCCGCATCAAGTGGCGAAACAATTGAGCAGATAAACTAAGGTCTAAGCGTCGTGCAGTGTGGGTAAAGATGAATAGCCGCAAGATGCCTAGAATCGCCTCAAAGATAGCAACGCTCAAAAGCGCGATCGCCATCACGTCCAAAGTCGGCAGACTTTCCTGCACCATCACCTTGTCAATAATCACCTGAGTAATGATTGGCGTCGCTAAACCCAAAAGCTGCAAGGTGAAAGACGCAACCAGCACTTCTCCCAGTAAACCCCGGTAACGCCAAACTGCCGGTAAGAACCAACTGAGGTTAAATTTGTCTTGTCGCTGAATTAGTTCAACTTGCCACAGTTGCCCATCCCAAGCAGTTTCAAGTGAGGGCAAAGGAATACTTTCGCAAGTTTGACTGGGGTTGAGGGGGTTCGCAACGATCGCGCGATCGCCTTTTACCTCGTATACCACCACCCAATGTTCCTGGTTCCAATGCAACAAAGCCGGAAAAGATAGCTGCTGCAATTCACGCCCAGTTACTATCAAGCGTCGCAGATGTAGCCCTATTTTCTCACTCGCTTCTACAAGCTGTTTCGGGCGTTGTCCCCGCAACTGACGTTGTATCCACTCTAAAGAAGCTGGATTTTGTAAATATTGCGCCACCATTGTTAAGCAAGCAGCCGCTGAGTTAAGGCTAGAAATAAACGGATAATTACTTACAGGTATCCTCGTTTCGGTTTCTATCGTTGCCTCTTCGCCGCTAGATTTCACGCCGCTAGATTGCTGCCAAAAGCTATCGATTTCTGGAGATGAAGCTTCGTTCCATAACGCCGTATCCCAACGCACTACCACAACTTCTTTGCTAGAGGCGATCGCTTTAAATCCCAGGAATTGCTGCAAGTCGCCGAACCAATCTCCCGCCTTTAAAGTTGCCAGCGGTTTCGCTACTCCTTCTTCCCGCAAACGCACCTTTCCAGACACAATTAAAAACTGGTTGCCCAGACGATCTGTAGACCAAATTTTTTCCCCCAAGCTGTAGTAACGGATTTCGGCTTGCGTTTGGAATTTTGCTTGCTGTTCGGATGTCAGCAAGCTCAGAGGTGGAATATTCCAAGGCAAATTCCTAGCGATTTCAACACTACTCAACTGATTTGCAGTTTGACCGTTAAGGTTTGAATTTTCTGTGCTAGCCATTGCTCAAAAAGTTCATTTTGTAGTGCTTCCTTTAGCTGATTATCTTCTAACGAAGCTGGCAGGAATTGCTCAACACGAAATAAAGCCCAACGATTTTCCAGTTTTAATGGCTCTAATAACCGTCCTGGACTCGCGGTATCAATCGCGGCTCGGATTTGGTCTGGTAGCGTTCCTCGACTGACTGGCCCCATCATGCCATTTACAATTCGATCGTCTGTGAGAGAATACTCTTGCGCTAATTGTTCAAAGCTGGCTCCCTCTTCAATTTGGCTATATAATTCTTCAGCTAATTCTTGTTGGGCTACCACAAGACGAGAGAGTACAACTCGATCCAGAAGTAGCTTGCGTTCAATGAAATATTCTTTCAGTTTCGGCTCTGCAATCTGAGCTTTGAGCTTGGTTAACTGAAAACCAGATTTTACCTGATTGTGGAAGGTTTCGTAGTCGATTCTGTTACGAACTAGCCATTCTTGAAAACTCTTGGGATCTGCTAGATTCCGTTGTAAGCGAAAATCAATCACTGCTTGCTCAATTGCCGCCAAGCTAATATCTATATCGAGTGCTTGTAGTTGTTGTTCTATAAAATACTGTCGGAGAATCTCTCCGACAAAAGAAGTAAGTTTACCAGACAATTGCAGATATTTTAGAGCTTGTTCAAGGGAAATCGGCTGGTCGTTCACAAGCAAAAAAGGTGCGGATTCCATAAAATAACGCGGTAAACAAATGTTTGGTAATTTTAAAAATATAATTAATTAATTTTAGATTCATTCAATTTGTATGATGCACGATGTTAGCTTTTAAAAATATTATCAATCGAAAAATTGAAAGATAAATTTTAACTTTGGGATAAGTTAGCGATCGCGCGATGCAACCCAAGGCAGCAATTTTTCTGTCTCCACCTTACCTGGTAACAAGGACAGCAGAGATGTTTGCCCCACAAAAAGCTCTATCATAAACTCAATCTGCGAGCTTTGCTGTGTATGAGCTATTGCCTGAATTCAGGTTGCAACAAGCCTCAAAACCCTGTTGAGACAAATTTTTGTACAAGTTGCGGAACGAAGTTACTGCTCAAGGATCGCTACCGTGCGATCGCGCCCATTGGCGAGGGTGGATTTGGCAGAACTTTCTTGGCTGAAGATGCAGACAGGCTAAAAGCTGCTTGTGTAATTAAGCAATTTTTGCCGGTGCCAGAAATTCAAGGCAATTCAGCGGCAATGCGGAAGGCAACCCAGCTATTTGAGCAAGAAGCGAGGCAATTACTGCAACTGGGAGAACAACATCCACAAATTCCCAGTTTATTTGCCTATTTCGAGCAAGATAAACGCCTGTATCTGGTACAGCAATATATCGAAGGGCAGGAATTAGGTCAAAACTTAGAACGGCAGGAAGCATTTATAGAAGAGCAAATTCGAGATTTATTAAATGATTTATTGCCGGTGCTGCAATTTGTCCACGAACATCAGGTGATTCACCGGGATATCAAGCCGACGAATATTATTAAACGTAAAAGAGATGGCAAATTCGTCCTAATTGATTTTGGCATTTCTAAAAAATTAACAGTCGGCACTGGTTTAACTAAAACAGGCACAAAAGCTGGCACAGAAGGCTACGCACCCATCGAACAATTTCGCAGCGGTAAAGCTTATCCAGCCAGTGACTTATACAGTTTAGGCGTTACCTGTATTCATCTGCTGACAACAACCAAGCTTGATGAACTTTACGATCCATTAGAGGGCTGCTGGCTATGGAAAGAGCATCTGAGGGAAAAAGGGAAAAATGTCAGCAGCCAACTGAGTCAAGTTTTGGATAAGTTGCTGAAAGATTATGTGAAAGAACGCTATCAATCAGCCGCTGAAGTTTTGAAAGACTTAAATGCTGTATCTACCCCACCACCGCCAAAATCTCAGAATTGGAGATGTGTCCACACCCTCATAGGGCATTCAAGCTGGGTTCGTTCTATAGCTATCAGTCCGAATGGGCAGACTCTTGCCAGTGGCAGCAATGACAAAACCATTAAGCTGTGGCAGGTGGACAGTGGCAAGCTGATTCATACTCTCACCGGGCATTCAAGTTGGGTTCGTTCTATAGCTATCAGTCCAGATGGGCAGACTCTAGCTAGTGGTAGTGGAGACAGCACCATTAAACTGTGGCAGGTGGACAGTGGCAAGCTGATTCGCACTTTCACGGGGCATTCAAGGTGGGTTCATTCTGTTGTTTTTAGTCCGGATGGGCAGACTCTAGCTAGTGGTAGTGGGGACAAAACCATGAAGCTGTGGCAGGTGGGCAGTGGCAAGCTGATTCGCGATTTTACGGGGCACTTAGACTATATTTTTTCCGTTGCCTTTAGTCCGGACGGGCAAAGTCTTGCCAGTTGCAGTCAGGATTACACTATCAAGCTGTGGCAGGTGGGCACTGGCAAGCTGATTCAGACTCTCACAGGGCATTTAAGCCGGGTTTATTCTGTTGCTTTTAGTCCAGATGGGCAGACTCTTGCTAGTGCTAGTGGAGATAAGACTATCAAAATTTGGCACTTGGAGACTGGTAAGGTGATTCACAGCCTCACTGGATATTCAAATTCGGTTTCTTCCGTCGCTTTTAGCCCGGATGGGCAGACCTTAGCCGGTGGCAGCGAGGATAAGACTATTAAGATTTGGCACTCGGAGACTGGTAAGCTGATTTACAGCCTCACTGGGTATTCAAATTCAGTTTGTTCCGTCGCCTTTAGCCCGGATGGACAGGCTTTAGCCAGTGGCAGCGAGGACAAGACTATCAAGATTTGGCAGCGCGATTAGCTGGGTAAGAACTGATGTAAAGCGCGATTAACTGGGCGAGAACTGATGTAAAGCGTGATTAGCCGGGTGAGAACTGATCCAAAGCGCGGCTCCTAGCGCATTCTTTGGGCATTAGATAAAATTGAGCTGCGACTATAGCAGTCCTGAATGATTTGTGAAGGCGAGATAACCCGACTTTTTAAAAATTTGGGTATCTGAAACACTGGCAATCATAGGAAAACAAAATTTTCTAATTTCCAGTAAGAACCACCTGTAGGTTTTTCAACAATTCCTCTGACGTGTAGGGCTTTGGTAAAAATGTTTTGACATTATTTCCAGCGATTTCAGTTATCTGGTAATTAGATGTAAGTCCGCTAACTGCAATAATCTTGACCTGTGGATTGATTTTTTGCAAAGCCCGGATAGTGGTTAGACCATCCATTGCAGGCATCATCATATCGACTAATACAGCGTTAATATCTTGCTTGTGTTCTGCATATAGCACCAATGCCTCCACTCCATCATTAGCGGTTAAAACCTTGTAATTATAGGTTTCTAGAGAAATTTTCGTAAGCTCTCGAATTGAATATTCATCATCAACAACGAGAATTAATTCTCCTTGTCCTCTAGGCAATTCATGAGGCAAGCTTTTCGTCTCATCTGGTATCGTTGCCTGCGTTACGGGTAAGTAAATATAAAACTGCGTTCCTTGCCCCACTTCGCTAAGTACCTGCACAAATCCACCGTGACTTTTA
>NZ_JACJOQ010000035.1:0-6089 GCF_014695635.1 Coleofasciculus sp. FACHB-712
AAAATGTCCAAACTGGGTTAAAGCAACCTAAAAAAATTCTAATTTCTCTCCCTTTCGCAAGAGACTTAGTGATATCGTTCCTACAACGCTTTGAGTTTGACAAATTCGGGTTTCAACCGCAGGAGAATTACTTTGAGCTACTTCCAGGAGGCTAAAGCCCACTTTGTTGCGAGTCATCAGCATCCCATCAACCAGTTTCTGCACCACTTGACTAATGTGCTAGCGATCGCCGCTGTGGTCTTTCTGTTTTATGATTGGCGGTTAACGCTCGTGTGCTTAGTCCTCACCCAAGTATTCGCCTTGGGCGGTCATGCTGTCTTCGAGAAGAATCACCCGGCTTTTGTAAAGTACCCTGGCATTACCATCCTAGTTTCCCTCATGTGGTCTTTTGAGAACTGGTTTGGTCTGCGCCAAGTTTGGACCTACTTGAATCGCAAGCAGAAAGCGTTGAATTAAATTTCAGCCGAAAGGCGAGTATTCAATTAAAAACATTGTGTCTTCATCGGGGCAGGCTTCTATCCGACGCCCTGAAAACCTGGAATTTATTTGCAGGTAACGATTGAGCAATTAATTAAGGAGTTTTCATGTATCAAGGTCTACTGGTAATTGATGCAGATGCCCATAAGATAGAAAATCCTTTAGTAATGCGGGATTATCTAGAGCCAGAGTATCGCGATCGCATCGGTTTAGCGATTGATAGTCTGGGCGACCAACGGGCGAGAATCGTAGACTTTAATCCGGCAACAGGTAAAAACGACTTTATGCGGATGTTTCCGCAGCCTCAAGGACTGGGGAAAGGTGGCTTTCGCAACCTGCATCCAGATACAACCTTGGGGGCAATGTTCAATCGCGTGCGGATTGAACACATGGATAAAGAAGGCATTGATATCCAGGTAATTTACGGCACGCTCAACTTAGTCTTTTCTAGCTTATTGGATAAAGACTTTGCGATCGCGCTGTGTCGTGCTTACAACAACTACATTGCCGACGACTGTCGGGGTTACGATAACCGGCTCAAACCGATTGGTGTATTGCCTCTACAGGATGTAGATGCCGCGGTTGCTGAAATGCACCGTTGCATCAACGAACTGGGCATGATTAGCGTCGCCGTTGCCCCAAACCTACCGATTCCCCATCCGAAAGCGCCCCAAGCTTTCCCCGATATCCGTACCTGTAAAGCGATTAGCCATCCTGACTTCCGCCCTATCCTGCAAGCAGCCGCCGATTTGGATATTGGTCTGGGCATTCATGGAGGGCCGGGATCTTACATGGTGGGGGGGATTTCCGATCATGTGGAAACCTTTGTCTTGACGCACATTTTTGTGCAGCGAAACCAGCAACAATTGGCTTTAGCCAGAATGGTTTTTGATGGGGCGTTTGAGCAATTCCCCTCCCTGCGGGTTGGCTTTTTAGAAGGCGGTTGTGGTTGGGTGCCGGATCTTGCCCATGCTTTCCACGAGCATTGGGAAAAACGCATCCGTGACTTTGACCCCAAGCATCCCTATCGTCCTTCCCTGATGGAATTCACCAAGCTGATGATTCAGGAAAGAGGCACTCACAACAATATCAACCTGATTAGTCAGGCAAAAAATCTCTTCGATCTCCTGTGGAATGCTCAGCATGACCCGTCTCAGATTGAGGATGCAAGTCTTTATGAGCATTACGATCTCCGCCATCGAGATCCGTTGGAATACTTTGAGCGGGGTCAAATCTTTACTTCCTTTGAATCAGACGATCCAGGCCCTGCTTATCTTCACATTGCGATGGGAGAAATTGGCAAACATCTGGCTTGCTTCTCTGGAGATTATGGGCACTGGGATGGGGTACTCCATGACTGTGTCAAGGATGCTGCAACTGTTGCCGATTATGACCGGGAGCATTTAGAACTATTGCTTAGCGGCAATGCACTGGCTCTGTATGGCGATCGCCTGCGCCAATCTGCGCCGAATCAAATCGCTGATGCAGCCAGCCTGAACAGTACGGTTAATTAGCCCTTTTTGAGCGCAGACAATTCCGTTACGAACACGGGGCAATGCCCCGTGTCCCTAGGAGGATTTGTATTGAACCCCAAGTGACAACCGATTGAAAAGGATTAGGGACAAAACAAAGTTTCGCGGGTTTCGCGCCCAGTAGTGGGATTGGTACCGGACGCTATTTTACACAACTGTTGTTGCACATCCTGACGAAGCAGCACATCTGTAAAATCGGCTCCATCAATAATCGCACCTTCAAACTTAGTGTTAAAGGCAAACGCCCCTTCCAAAACCGCGTTCTTTAAGTTCGCTTTGGTCAAGCGGGCTGTGTCCAGAGTTGCGTTTCTGAGATCGGCTCCTTCTAAATTGACGCTTTCCAGATTAGCCCCAAAAAAACTGACACCCCGCAAATTCGTATGACTCAGGTTACTACTGCGGAGATTGGCTTTAGTAAAGCTGGAGTCGGTCAGCTCTTTGCCGGAGAAATCTACACCAATCAAAAATTCTTTGTTGTAGTCGTTCGCCCAGGCGGGAGATGCGATCGCGCCAAAAGAGGCAATGGCGATCGCCACAAGCAATAAACCGAGTAAAATTGTCGAAATCCGATTATCTAGCCTACACTTCATGCTGGTTCCATTTGATGGAAAACCGTCGTCTATCTCATTATCCCGATATCGGTGTTTTAGGAGAAGACCTAGTTGCTCAATGGTTGATTTCCCAAGCCTGGGAAATTCTTGAGCGCCGGTGGCGTTGCCGCTGGGGAGAAATTGATATAATTGCGCGACAACGCCCAGATGAAGGTAAGGGAGGGGGAGACAGAAAGACAGGAAGACAGCGGGAGGAAGAGTTTCCCACTACCCATTACCCATCACCCGTTCCCCATTGCCCCATTACCCTGTCCTCTTGCTTAATCTTTGTCGAGGTCAAAACTCGCAGCCGGGGAAATTGGGATGCGGATGGAATGCTAGCGATTACACCGCAAAAGCAAGCTAAACTCTGGCGCACAGCAGAGATTTTTTTGGCAGAGCGCCCAGATTTAGTAAATCTTCCTTGCCGGTTTGATGTCGCTTTGGTCAGATGTCAGCGTCCTAAGACCAATACTGTTCTGCTACCAGAACCTGAAAAGCTCCCTTTGATTTCTTTACCAGAACCTAGAAATTTAGCTGTGGGAGAATATCAGTTGAGTCTACAAGACTATATTCAGTCCGCTTTCGATGAGCCGTTAAGTTAATTAAGCTAGAGTTTCCGGGCAATATCCCAGCCCTTTTGTGAACTGCTGGCGAAAGGCTTCAATATCGCTCCGATCGGGACTACCATGAGAAACCACAGCGACTTGGTAGCGACGCATCACATCGATGGGGGACTGTCCAGTTTCCAGACTCCAAAGCGCCATCTGGAGGCGAATAGCCGGTTCGTAGGGAATACCCAGTTCGTTCATGAACGCCCGGAAGTCACCATCTTGCTGCGCGTTTAGATGGTTACTCATTTTGACCTTGATCACCCAGCCATCAATCTGATGAATCACCGTCATTAAACGAACGGGCAACTGGGGCATTGTGTGTAAATACTCAACCACCCGTAGTGTCAGGCTGGCATTGGCCAGAAAGTAGACGTATTCCATGAGAAGTTCTTAGTGTCTAGGTCGTGCTGGTTCTATAACTCTCATTCTCCATGAGTAAGATAGTCTGCGATAGGGGAGAAGCCCCCGTTCTTATCTGGGGGTATTTACCCAATCTGCAAAGTTAAATTGATCGATTCCTTATCAGTAAACTAACGGCATGACAGAATTTAACGAAGACAGTCACATCAGCGATCCCCGGTTAGGAGAGTCAAAAGCCGTTAGTGGGGCAAGAAGATTAAAGATAGACAGCCCCGAATCCTTACGGTTTCAAGCTGAAGCACCCAGCGGGGATGATATAGATATCGATCGGTTAATCGCCAGTTATGACTATGAACTCCCGGCAGAACTGATTGCCCAGAATCCATCTGTGCCAAGGGATAGTGCGCGTTTGCTGGTGGTATCCCCAGATCATCCCAGCCACGCCATTTTTCGGGATTTACCCGACTTCCTCCAGTCCGGAGATTTACTGGTATTAAATAATACTCGTGTCATCCCTGCCCGCCTCCGGGGTCGTAAATCTACGGGTGCCCCCGTGGAGGTGTTGCTGCTGGAGGAACAGCAGAACAACTGCTGGCTAGCTTTGGTGAAACCAGGGCGACGTCTGCAACCGGGGGCGCAGATATTCTTTGAACCACAGAAACTGGGGGCTGAGGAAAAATTGAACCCAGCCTCAAGCCCGAATCAATTGAGTGCGACGGTTTTGTCTAGGGATGAGGCGACGGGGGGGCGGGTGTTGCAGTTTGATGTTCCAGCCGGGAGTCGGTTTGAAGATTTGTTGGAGGAATACGGTCAAGTGCCGCTACCTCCTTACATTACCGATTCCCAATCCCAGGCGGAACAGTACCAAACTGTGTATGCCCAGGCTCAAGGAGCGATCGCTGCTCCCACGGCTGGGCTACACTTTACCCCAGAGTTACTCCAGCGCTTGCAAGAACGAGGCATTCAGCAGGCTTCGGTGACGCTGCACGTCGGGGTCGGGACGTTTCGCCCAGTGGAAGTAGAGGATATTACCACCCACAAAATGCATGGGGAGTGGGTAGAAGTCCCCAAGTCTACGGTGGAACAAATTCGGGAAACCAAGGCGAGGGGGGGTCGGATTATTGCCGTGGGGACAACGGTGGTGCGATCGCTTGAGTCAGCTGCTATGAATGGGGAATTACACTCCTTTAGGGGCAAGACGGAGTTATTTATCTATCCTGGCTACCAGTGGCGGGTAGTGGAGGGGTTAATTACCAATTTCCACTTACCCCGTTCGAGTTTGCTGATGTTAGTGGGTGCTTTAATCGGGCGTCAGCGGTTGCTGGAATTGTACCAAGTGGCAACAAAGCATCGGTATCGCTTCTATTCTTTTGGGGACGCGATGCTAATCTTGCCGGAAGCCACAATCAGATGACGATGGGACAAGTTAAGGTAATGAGGAATGTCAATCATCGCTGGTCAGTGGTAAATTGCAACTGACAACTAATTACCTTCCCAATTACCTTTTTCCTAAATAGCGAGTGGTGCGGGGTTCTAGATATGCTTAAAAACCACAAACGAATTTATCTCCTTGCGGCTGCTTTGATCGGTCTTGGTTTGACGACTGCCAGCACTGCCTTTGCCGGTGAATCGCGGGCTGGGCGACAAAAGACAACTTCTTTTGAGTCGCCCGTACTCACTAAGCAGATGGTCGAAGGTCTATACACTCAAGATTTTGAGGCAGCGACTTACTTCCAACAAGGAGTGACGCGGTATAATCGCGGAGACTATCGAGGGGCAGAGCTAGCTCTTCGCAAAGCGCTTGAGTTCGATTCCAGCATTGCGATGGCTTATTATCTGTTGGGGAATTCCCTAGCCGAGCAAGGACAGCTTGAGAAGGCAACGAATGAGTACCTGCAAGCGCTTCGTCTCGACCCCAATTTGGCAGAAGCTTACTACAATTTGGGAGTTGCTTTATATAAGCAAGGGCAACCCGATGCCGCGCTGACTGCCTATGAACGAGCGCTCAGTTTTAATCCCAAGTTGGCAGATGCTCACTATAATGTGGGCTTGGCATTGGAGGCAAAAGGTCAAACACAAGAAGCGATCGCTGCCTATCAGCAGGCGATTCAGAATGACCCGAAATATGCAGTCGCTTACTATAATCTGGGACTGCTGTTAGTCAACCAAAATCAAAATGAAGCCGCGATGGCTCAGTTTCAAAAAGCAGTTGAACTTGACCCAACGCTTGCCGATGCTCAATATCAACTGGGGTTACTTTACGCTCAGCAAAATCAGCCGAAACAAGCGATTAACGCCCTGAATGCAGCGGCTTCTAAGAATCCGAACTTGGCAGAGGCTCAGTACCAAATGGGGCTAATTTTTGTCCAGCAAGGCAACTCCAAAGCGGCAGCCAATCGATTCAAGCAGGCGGTGCGTCTCAATCCCAATGATGGCGACGCTTATCAACAATTGGGAGCAATGCTGTTAAAGGAGAACCAGGTCAAAGATGCAGCTGCGGCATTGAGGGAAGCCAA
>NZ_JACJOQ010000350.1:0-4087 GCF_014695635.1 Coleofasciculus sp. FACHB-712
CAATCCTAACGCCGTCAGAATCATCGCTAGATGCATGATTTTCCCTCCTCTCTCGCTTTGCGTGCGGATTGAAGACGAAGCGCGATCGCTTCTATTTGCTCTACGCTAGCGCTATCTAGGCTATCTGCAAAGGCGGCGACGACATCTGGGTTCCCCACTGCCAAAAACTGGTGTAACTGTTCGTGAGCTTTAATGACTTGCGCTTCTTCCCGCGATACCAAAGGTTGCCAGCAAAAGCTTCGTTCTTGTTTATCGCAAGCTAGCCAACCTTTTTGGGTCAGGCGACGCAGCACCGTAGTTACAGAAGTATAAGCTAACTCCCGGTCTGGGTCAGCCAGAATGCGATCGTGTACATCCTTAACGGTGGCAGAGCCGAGTTCCCAGACGATATTTAAAATCTCCGCTTCCAAAGGGCCAAGGGAAAGTTGTTTGGGACGGTAGTTAGGTAGAGGAACCATACATCTGAACTTTGTGCCTTGTGCAATCTCTGAATAAGCTTACACTCCAAACTTGCACTCTTGTTCAAGTTTGACAGCTTGTCTTTTGACGGCAACAACGACTCAACTCAAAATAATGGGGTTGCATCCCAATCAGAGCAAAATCTGCTGACATTGAGCCTGCGTAGGCAGGCTTTGTTTGTGTAGCCACAGACTTACAGCCTGTGAGCAATTGGCTACTAAATGACGGGTGTTACGCAGTGCTTTCTCAACATCTATGTTCTCAACGTCTATGTTATGAGTCGCCTTTCCCGCAGGATTGTCATCTTCAGCATTATCTTCAGCATTGTAATGGCACTGCTGAATTCGCCGTCGATGGCTCAAGCTCAGCCATTACAAATCACGCTAACGGCGAGTACCGATACAGATCAAATGAGCGCTGAGGACTTCTTCAAGCGCGGAGTTTACGAGGTATTGAGTGGAGATTACCTTGAAGCGATCGCTGATTTAAACCAAGCAATTCGGCTCAATCCCGATAATGCTCAAGCTTACACGAATCAAGGTCTTGCCCGCGCTGCCCTCGGAGATACGCAAGGAGCGATCGCTGACTTTAGCCAAGCAATTGAGATCGACCCCAGCCTCGCTTTAGCTTACTATAATCGGGGTTTTGTCCGCTCCCAACTACAAGATTATCCGGGAGCAATAGAAGACTTTAGCCAAGCGATTGAACTCAATCCTCAGGATGGCGATGCCTATCACTGTCGCTGTCTCATTCACTACACGCTGGGAGATAAGCAGGGAGTGAGAGCAGATTTTGAGAAAGCCACCGATCTCTATCTACAACAAGGGAAACGACAACAATATCAAAGTTTACTACAAGAAATTAAAGAGCTTCATTCGTCAAGTCATTTTCTAGTTTCTTGATCATTTGTTACCTTGAATCATCCATGCGATCGCTAAAGCTCGAAGCAATTAGCTAAAACGATTATTAACTAAAACTTTATTGGAAAAAATATATGAATAAACAATTATTGTTCAATAGCTTTTTGATGGCGAACGCTGTAGCAGTATTCATTGCTCCTCTAGTTCGGGCAGAAGTCACACAAGTCACTAGCATTCGTTTAATTCCAACAAGTAACGGCATTCAGGTAATTTTAGAAACTACGGGTGGTACACTTTCTCAAATTTTGACATCCAGCAACAACGATATCTTTACCGCTAACATCATCAATGCTCAGTTGAGCTTACCCGAAGGAAATCGTTTCTATCAAAACAACCCTACTGATGCAATTACTGCTGTATCTGTTACTCCTTTGGATTCTAATAGTATTCAGGTAGTCATAATTGGAAAGGCTGGGATTCCGCCCGGAGAAGTTAATCAAAGTGATTCCGCGCTTATTTTCAACCTAGATAATACTACTGATTCCATAGCATCTGAGCCTGATAGCGAGTCTGATGAAACGCCTGAAGCATTTGAATCAAGCGAGTTGGCAACTGAGCCAGAAGTTCAAGTAGGAACAAATGAAGAAATTGAATTAGTCGTAACGGCGAAAAGAGAAATTTTTCCAGAAACATCTACGCCCGTCTATACAATTAATCAAGAAGAAATTCAAAAGCAAGGCGCTAATAGTGCAGCGGAAGTCTTGAGAGGACTCCCTGGATTTGCCATTAATGATGCCGGTTTCGGGGCAGATATTCATACTGGCACTTACTACCGGGGACATTCGATTAATCAGTCTGTTTTTCTCCTCAATGGCAGACCTATCAACACGAATATTAATACTTATCATGGTGCTACCGACCTTAATAGTATTCCAGTAGAAGCAATCGAAGAAGTGGAATTATCCAGCGGCACCAGTTCTACTTTATATGGTTCGGAAGCTTTTGGAGGAGTTGTTAATATCATCACCAAACAAGGACAAGAAGTTCCTAGACTCAATGCTTTAGTTGAATATGGCTCTTTTAATCAGTCTAACTATCGGATTAGCTATGGCGGTTCTGTTGACAATCTAAGATTTAATCTTGGCTATGAAGATTACGAGGCAGATAATCGTTATGCTGTCCCTAAAGGTGCAGCTAATCGGGATTCCGAAGGTCTTCTATTTAACGGAGATACCGCAACTAGTAACTACTTTGGTGGGATCTCACTAGATTTGAATTCTAGAAATACTCTTAGTTTAGATGCTTCTAAAATTAGCAGTCGTCGTGGGTTACTTTATTTTGGGTTTCCTCTGCAAAAAGACAGATTAGACCACGATGCTTTTAATATTGGGTTATCTTGGAAGACTTTGCTAGGAGAAGGTGAAGATTCTGTTCTGAAAACGACACTTTCCTATAATCAAGATTACTTTAACACTTATGGCCCAACTCAAAATATTTTCTACCGGACTGGTACCCTAAATTCCCAAGCTCTCAATGCTAGGGTAGAACATCAGTGGCAAACATCTCCTCGAAATACTCTAACTTGGGGATTCGATGTACAAAATAGTTATTTGAATGGGGATGTGTTAAGTACGGTTCCAAATCAGATTGCCCTTAACGAAACTGAAAATCGAGATAGATTTCATACAGCAATATTTGCTTTAAATACTTGGAAAATAAGCAACTCATTACAGGCAGATTTTGGTCTGCGACAAAATTTTAATAGTGACTTTGGGAGCTATTTGAATCCCAGTGTCGGGGGACGGTGGGCTGTTACTCCAACGGTGGCTGTGCGGGGCAGTTGGGCTTCGGTTCAGCGCAATCCTGGATTAGATCAATTGTATGTTTTTGATACGGTTCATAACTGGTTGCCGAACCCGGATCTAAATCCAGAAACCGGCTCTTCTTGGACGGCTGGAGTCGATATCCAGTTTTTAGAAAATTTGGCAGGACAGTTTACCTATTTCGGCAGCCGTTTAGATAATCGCCTCGGAGTTATATCAGGTCGTTGGGCGAATATTGGGCTGGTAAATACAAATGGTTTAGAAGCCGCATTACGGTGGCAAATGACTCCGCAATGGTCAACTTTTCTCAACTATACCTATACAGATGCGCGAATCGAGACAGGATTGGAGAAAGGATTACAACTAGGTTTAATTCCTTACTCAGTAGGACAATTCGGGATTGGTTATGCGAGTGGAGGATGGCAACTGAATCTATATGCAAGTTACCACGGCGGGGCACGGAGAGCTTTCTTTAATAATCCTGGCGAGAGTAACAAAGATTTTTCCCCGTCCTTTTTAAATTTAGATTTAAGCGGTCGGATTCCGATTACTAAGAATTTTGGGATTACAGTGAATTTAGAAAATTTGGCTGATGTAAAGTACGAGAAAGCTAATCGAATCTATCACCCCGGTTTAACTTTACGAGTTGGCTTACAGTCCAATTTTTAAAAATTTTGGATAGGTATTGGATAGGGTAAGAGTAGAATTTTACTGCTTTTTGTCAGAGCGATCGCTTAACGCAATCCTGTCGTCATCCCGAAATTACCTCCTTGAGATAGAGGTATTTATGCCGCTAGACAGGTGTAATTTTTGATGAAAGCGCAACTTTCTACGAAATTGATTGAATTATGGCTCTTTATCGTCGAAATTTCCTGTTTCTGCTAGGTGGCACTGCCGGAGCAGCCGTCATTGGGGCTTTCCCCGCAGCTTGTGCAGCTCAAACAA
>NZ_JACJOQ010000351.1:0-10555 GCF_014695635.1 Coleofasciculus sp. FACHB-712
GGTTTCTTTTGGCAGCACATGATTGCAGGGATGGGTATGAGGTCTTGGTCTAGCCATGCGCGTGCCACACCGATTGAGTGCATGATTAAGGACACGAACAATGATGGTTATGTGAGCTGTAGCGCCATGCTAGGCGGCGAAGTCGTACCACTTGAGTGTGGAGCCAACATATTAAATATTGGTTGCCGAGTGAATTATGGTGCGGCGGCTGCCCCTCCTGTGCGTCCATTCAATCTGCCAAATGTTCGCGGAAGTTCCTGAAATTCTAAGAAACTTTTGCCCAAAGTTCCACAGAGCTAGCGCTTAACATCTCAAACTAGGTGTTCCTGAGTCGCGATCGCAGATGGTTTGGCGTACACACTCTACTCTACTGGAGACTAAGTAGAACGAAGTTCGTGCAGAATTCTGCAACAACAGAAGACATAACCCTCCGATATTGAGGAGAGTTTACACCAAGCTATTTGCGATTCCTGCCCCAAGCTTACCAAACCATCTGCGGTTGAATCAAACACAGCCTAAAAACTAAAACCCTTGCGTGTCGTCACTTCCCACTACTTCCCGCATACATAGTCCAGAAGTCACCAAACCATCTGCGGTCACGCGATGGATGGCGAATTCGTTCCGATATCAGACCAAAGATGAAACTAATAATCCCTAGCGAAATTGCATCTGATATCGAGCCGCGTTTACCTCCCAATTTACAGGTGGTACGTGTGGATAGTGAGGGTAATCTTGACGGCGATGCCAGCGATGCTGAAGTTTATTTCAACTGGATTCTGCTAAAACCAACTACTTTGCATAAAGTTCTCGCGGCTGCACCCGCGCTGCGTTGGCAACACACCCCTAGTGCCGGGGTAAATCACATTCTGACACCAACGTTTTTGGGACGGGAGATTACGCTCACGAATGGCGCAGGGGTTCATGCAATTCCGATTGCGGAATTTGTCCTGATGTTTATGCTCTATCATGCGAAAAATTTACCTCAACTACAAGCATTTCAAGCTGAACATAATTGGGGGAGAGGCATAAAACTGAAAGAGTTGAAGGATGCAACTTTGCTAATTATTGGTGCGGGAAGTATTGGCGTCGCGATCGCGCAACGTGCGTCATCTTTTGGAATGAGAGTTTGGGGTAGCCGTCGCCATCCCGAACCGCTACCGGAGTTTGACAAAGTCGTGAGTGCAACCGAATGGCGATCGCTGCTTCCGGAAGCTGATTATGTCGTCGTTAGCACACCTCTGACACCGGAGACGAAAGGCACGATGGACGCAGCAGTTTTTCAAGCCATGCGTCCATCTGCCTTTTTCATTAATATTGCTAGAGGTGCAATCGTTGATGAAGCTGCATTGCTGACTGCTCTTCGAGAAGGCTGGATTGCAGGCGCTGCATTAGACACTTTTTCCGCAGAACCCTTACCGCCAGATAGTCCTTTTTGGTCGCTGCCTAACGTCTTTATTTCACCTCACTGTTCGGCAGATTCGCCACAAACTTACCAGCGATCCTTAGAACTGTTTTTGGAGAATTTGAGCCGCTATCAAGCTGGTTTACCGCTGCGAAATGTAGTGGATAAGCAAGTGGGTTACTAATATTTTTCCCACTCCTCCTCTGCAATTAGCAATTCGAGATTCTCAAAACTTCCTGACTCTCACTGCTGCTTTAGCACAAAAGTTCTCAATAGAGGGCTTGTAGCGAGTGCGAAGACGTGAAGATGCTTGCTTAGGACTTGTGTAACTGTCACAGAGCAGTTTATAGGGTGCCTTCGCGCGATCGCCTTGCTTCAATTACAGTTGATTACGCAACGCAACAGGAAGCACTCAGCAACCTTTAGCCTAGATGATGGGTATGATTTCTAGGCTGGCTTGCAGATTTTAGGGCGAACCATAAGCGTAGGAACGTGACGGTGAAACTTCGGTAACACGTACTTATTTTGTCCCGCCTTATCCTTATAATTAATCTTGGTCAATCAGCCTTTCAGGGACTACCTCATACTGCCTAGTTCGTCAACTAGATTTTCTTAACGATAAAAAAGTACATCTAGGGATTCTCGCAACGAAAGCTGTTCAATGGCTCCACTGAGCTAGTTAGCCGAAAAGCCTAAATCGTTGACTTGTACAATAATTTGCCAAATACAGGCTAAAACAAGGGGCCGTTAATATGGACTTGAGCGGCAAAAGTAAGATTCCGAAAATTCTCCAAACCGATCAATCCCAACTGCTAACAGACTGGATCTCAGAGCAAATAACTGCTGGTATCCGCAAAGACCTAATTAAGGAAATAGAGCTGCGTGAAGAATGCAGAGAATTCCTGGACTTGTTCTCGGCATCTGTCCAGCAGGGTAACTTCACCGACATTAAATCGACTGAATGGCGTAGCGTGCGCGAGATGCTTGGCTCGATTTCGCGATCGCGCAGCCAGAAAGGCTTCACGCCATCAGAAACCGCAACTTTTGTTTTTTCTTTGAAGCAACCTTTGTTCAGCCGCTTGCGCCTAGAACTTGCACAGGATAGCGAAAGCCTTCTGGAAGAGATTTGGTCAGTTACGACTCTGTTGGACAAGCTTGGACTCTGGACAACTGAAAGCTATCAGAAAGCCCGCGAGGAAGTGATCCTGCGCCAACAAGAGGAGCTGATGGAACTTTCAACGCCAGTCGTGAAACTGTGGGAAGGCATTTTAGCCCTACCCATCATTGGCACCCTCGATAGCGCCCGCACCCAAGTGATGATGGAGTCCCTCTTGCAGAAGATTGTAGAGACGGGTTCGGAAGTCGCAATCATTGATATTACGGGAGTGCCCACCGTTGATACTCTCACCGCTCAGCACTTACTTAAGACAGTCACTGCGGCTCGTCTAATGGGCGCTGATTGCATCCTGAGCGGGATTCGTCCCCAGATTGCTCAAACGATTGTCTACTTGGGCGTGGATTTGGCTGATGTGATCACCAAGGCTTCTCTATGCGACGCATTTGCTTTGGCTCTGAAGCGAACTGGAGCCACGATCTCTCGCGCCCAAACACGCACTTAAGGAGTTTTATGGAACGTATCCCCATATTACAAATGGGTGAATTCCTGCTAGTGACGATTCAGGTCGATATGCACGATCGCCTAGCGATCGCTTTGCAAGATGACCTGACCGACCGCATTAGCCAAACAAGTGCCCGTGGTGTGCTGATAGATATTTCAGCACTAGAGATCGTTGATTCTTTTATTGGACGGATACTGGGAAATATTGCCAAGATGTCGCGAGTACTTGATGCTGAAACGGTTGTTGTAGGTATGCAGCCAGCAGTCGCCATCACTTTAGTAGAGTTAGGACTCTCCTTAACCGGCATTCGCACAGCCTTAAACGTTGAAAAGGGAATGTCCCTCCTGCATAAATCGTTGGAGGCTTCTCCTAGGGGGAGCATAGATGGTCTTGCAGAGGTCTGAAACGATAAGCATCCAGTCTTCGGCAGACGTTGTGCTAGTACGGCAAGCCGTGCGTCAGTTTGCCCTAGGACTGGGTTTTAGCCTAATAGACCAGACTAAAATCGTGACAGCGGCGAGCGAGCTGGCACGCAACACCCTGGACTATGGCGGCGGCGGGACGGTGCAACTCGAAGCCCTAGAGGAGGGACTCCGTCGGGGTCTGCGGCTAACTTTTGAAGACAGTGGGCCAGGAATTCCGGATATCGATCTGGCGCTAAAAGATGGCTTCACAACCGGAAACGGGCTGGGGATGGGTTTGAGTGGGTCAAAGCGCCTGGTGAACGAATTCAATATCGTTTCCCGTGTCGGAGAAGGCACAAAAGTCACTATTACAAAGTGGAAGTGAGTTAATTATGAATGCTCCGGTCGCCTTACCCATTTTAGAGTCTAGTCAGGCTGGTGAAGCGAGACGAATAGCCCTCGCGATCGCGACTCGTCTCGGCTTCAACGAAACTGAGCGGGGGCAGGTTGGTATTGTCGTTACTGAGATCGCCAATAACCTGGTTCTGCACGCTAAAGACGGTCTGTTGCTGCTACAGCCTTTAAGCAAAAACGAGATAACGGGTATAGAAATCCTAGCCTTGGACAAAGGGCCAGGGATCAGCAATATCCAGGAGTGTCTGCGCGACGGTTTTTCTACAGCAGGGACGCCTGGAAATGGTTTGGGGGCAGTTAGCCGCCTTTCTGCTTTTTTTGAGATTCATTCTGTTCCCAACGTGGGTACAGCTTTATTAAGTCACCTCTGGGCTTGCCCAGAAGTGGCAAACCAATCGACCAACAATCTAGAGATTGGCGTGGTGTGCCTGCCGATGGCAGGGGAGGAGGTATCGGGTGATGGGTGGGCAACCGACCAACAGCCCGGTCGCAGTCTGCTATTAGTCGCAGATGGTTTGGGTCATGGCCCTCTAGCCGCCCAGGCATCCTTAGAAGCCATTCAGATATTTCGAGAGAATGTCCGCAAAAGTCCCGCAGAGATTATTGAAGCGGCTCACGTAGCCCTGCGGAGTACTCGTGGAGCTGCTTTAGCGATCGCAGAAGTAGACTTTAAAACTCTTGTCGTTCGTTTTGCTGGAGTTGGTAATATCGCTGGCAGCGTTTTTTCTCCCGCAGGAAGCTACAGCATGGTTTCCCACAATGGCACAGTGGGGCATGAAGTCCGTAAAATCCAGGAATTTGTCTATCAGTGGCCTCAAGGAGGGCTTTTGGTGATGCATTCCGATGGGTTGAGTACACAGTGGCGATTGGATCGCTATGCTGGTCTCATAACCAGACATCCCAGCCTAATTGCTGGAGTTTTGTACCGGGATTTCTACCGAGGTCGCGATGACATCACTGTGCTGGTTGCTCGCGAAGAAGACTGAAGGCCAAAGGAGTACAGCAGGGGCTGATGAACAATAAATAACAAGCGATTAGCCATTAGCAATTGACCAATGACCAATCTTCTTACGATAGAAATACGATTTGAGCAAGATGTCGTGATGACCCGTCAGCAGGCACGCCAGATTGCTCAAGCTTTGGGGTTTGACTCGCAGGATCAGACGCGCATTGCCACTGCTGTATCGGAAATTGCCCGCAACGCCTTCCAATATACCCGTGGGGGAAAAATAGAGTTTCGGGTGGAAGGCGAATTGCCTCAGAGCTTGGTGGTATGCATTCGTGACCAAGGGCCGGGTATCGCCAATCTGAAGAGCATTCTGGATGGGCAGTATAAATCAAAAACCGGAATGGGTTTAGGCATTATTGGCACCAAGCGGCTGATGGAGCGGTTTCATATCGCGTCCACGCCAGGGCAGGGAACAGAGGTGCTGATGGAAAAAACCTTGCCAAAGCGGGCACCGATCTTGACAGCAAAGCGCTTGGCGCAAATTGCTGATGAGTTGGCGATGCGAGGGTCTCAAAATCCCTTTGAGGAAATTCAGCAACAAAACCAAGAACTGCTTCGCACTCTAGCAGAACTCGAAAAGCGTCAAGCTGAATTGGCGCAGGTCAATCGCGAGCTAGAGGATACTAATCGGGGTGTTGTGGCATTATATGCCGAGTTAGACGAAAAAGCAGTTTCTTTACAGCGAGCCAATGAACTTAAAACTCGCTTCCTCTCTAATATGAGCCATGAGTTTCGCACGCCGCTCAACTCGATTATGTCTCTCTCTCGACTGCTGCTAGATCGGATGGATGGTGAATTGACACCCGATCAAGAACAGCAAGTGACGTTTATCCGTCAATCGGCTGAAGGACTCTCGGAGTTGGTAAACGACCTTTTGGACTTGGCAAAGGTCGAGGCAGGAAAAATTGTGGTTCATCCGAATGCGTTTGAAGTTAGCGAGCTATTCGCTACTCTTCGAGGAATGCTGCGCCCACTTCTTAGCGATAATTCCTCAATTTCTCTTGTTTTTGAAGAACCTGTTGGCTTTCCCCCACTCTGCACCGATGAGGGGAAGGTTGCCCAAATTTTGAGAAATTTTATTTCTAATGCATTGAAATATACCGAAAGAGGTGAAGTTCGCATCAGAGCTGAACTGGACAAAAACGCTGTCGTCTTCTCGGTGGCTGATACAGGTATCGGAATTGCGCCTGAGGATACTGAACGAATCTTTGAGGAATTTATTCAGGTGAATTCTCACCTTCAAAAGCGGGTTAAAGGAACAGGTCTAGGACTGCCGCTTTCGCGGAAGTTAGCCGAGTTACTGGGAGGGAGTGTCTCCATCAAAAGCTTACAAGGGGTAGGTTCCACGTTTTTCGCCACCATACCGCTCGTTTACCGGGGTGAGGGTGATATAGAGGAGGTATCTGAACCCGATGCTCCTTTGCAGTTAGATGCGACTCGCTATCCAGTATTAGTTGTAGAAGATAACCCAGAAACACTGTTCATTTACGAGAAGTATTTTGCGGGGTCGAGCTATCAAATTTTCCCAGCGCGATCGCTCAAGCAAGTAAAACAAGCATTTCAAATGTTTGAGCCACGAGCTGTGCTATTAGACATTTTGCTTGAGGAGCAAAATACCTGGGATTTCCTTTCAGAGATGAAAGGAAACGCTGCGACACGAGATATCCCGATCGTTGTTATCACTGTTATTGACAACGAAAAGAAAGCTCGTGCTTTAGGTGCAGATGCCTTTTTTGTGAAACCAGTAGAGCGATTATCGCTTCTTGAAAAACTTAATACTTTAGTCAAACAAGAGCATTTACAAAAAGTTTTGATTATTGACGATGACCCAGCATCCCACTATCTACTAAAGCAATATTTAGCCGATTTTACGGGTCGCACCACTCGTGAAAAATGTTTTAATTTTAAGATAATTGAGGCAACTTCAGGGGACGAAGGTATCCGTCACGCCCGCCTAGAAAATCCTTCTTGCATTTTTCTCGACCTAGTTATGCCAGATATGAGCGGGTTCGAGGTTTTGGAACAGATGAAAGCCGATCCAGCTACTAAAAATATTCCAGTAATTATTAATACTTCAAAGCTTCTTGAACCAGAGGAACGCTCGATACTTGTCGAAAGCACAGTAGCGATTTTATCAAAAGAAAACTCATCTCGTGAAGAAGCGATCGCTCTTGTCCGAGAAGCACTTCTTTTAGCTGGGCTAGTTCTAGAGCCTGGAGAGGCTGCTCATGTCTGACCGCACCCTTATCACGATCTTGCACGTAGACGACAATGAAACGAACCGCTATGTCGTCAGTCGAATGCTTCGGAAAGAGGGGTATAAGGTTCAAGAGGCTGCTACTGGCGAAACGGGTCTGCAATTAGTAGCGCAGCAACCGCCTGACTTAATTATCCTTGACGTGCAGCTTCCTGATATTAATGGGTTTGAGGTCTGCCACCGCCTCAAGGCAAACCCTGCTACTTCCTCTATTCCTGTCCTGCATCTGTCTGCTAGTTTTGTCGAGAGTAAAGACAAGGCACAAGGGTTAGAGAGTGGTGCAGATGGCTATCTAGCCCAGCCGGTGGAGCCAATCGAGTTGCTCGCTACTGTGAAAGCTTTGCTCCGCATCCGAGAAGCTGAAGAATCGGCAATGGCTTTGGCGAAAGAGTGGCAAACGACATTCAATGCCATGAAAGATGGTGTTTGTTTACTAGATCACCGTGGCAGAATCTTGCGAACTAACAGCGCCATGACGAATCTTCTGAAAAAACCGTTCGGAAAGATCGAGGGTTGCTTTTATCAGGAGGTAATGCACGATATCCTGGGCTGTGTCGAGGTCACTCCCTTAACTCGTGTCCAAGAAACCCGTCGTCGCGAGAACGAGGAGCTACGGTGTGGTGAACGATGGTTTTCTGTAACCACAGATCCCGTGTTCGACGAGAGTGGAGTTTTTACGGGTGCCGTGTATATCGTAGCTGACATCACAGATCGCAAGTGGGCATCAGAAGCGCTGCGAACCAGCGAAGAACGGTTTCGCTTGTTATTAGAAAATGTAAAGGACTACGCGATTTTCTTCATCGACCCAGACGGGCGTGTTATTCGTTGGAGCATTGGAGCAGAGCGCATTTTCGGTTATCAGGAAGCCGAAATCCTCGGTCAATCTGCCTCAATTATCTATATACCTGAAGACCTAGAACTCGGTGCAGACAAGCAAGAACTGGAAACGGCAGTAATAGAAGGTCGTGCTGAAAATGAACGCTGGTACCTGCGTAAGGACGCCACCCGTTTCTGGGCAAGTGGCATCGTAACGCCCTTACGAGATGAGACTGGGCAGCTACGAGGCTTTTCTAAAATCATGCGTGACTTCACTGAACGGAAGCAAGTTGAAGACGAACGCAACCAACTACTCGTTGCGGAACAGGAAGCACGCACCGCGGCGGAGTCAGCAAACCGGATGAAGGACGAGTTTTTGGCAACACTGTCTCACGAACTGCGATCGCCCCTCAACGCAATGCTAGGGTGGGTTCAATTACTCAATACCCGCAAATTTGACGAGGCGACTACTGCGCGGGCGATGGAGACCATTGAACGCAGTGCTAGGGCACAAGCTCAGCTGGTGGAGGATTTGCTGGATGTTTCCCGCATCATCCAGGGCAAGTTACGCCTAAATGTCCGCCCAATTGAGCTTGCTTTGGTTGTTGAGGCGGCGGTTGATACCGTCCGTCCGGCGGCTGATGCTAAGGCTATTCGACTCCAAAGTGTACTCGATCCGGCAGCAGGCCCGGTTGCCGGTGACTCAGACCGCTTACAGCAGATAATTTGGAATCTATTATCCAATGCAATCAAGTTCACACCTAAAGAAGGGCGAGTTCAGGTTCGCCTCGAACGGATTAACTCCCATGTTGAAATAACAGTAATCGATACAGGACTTGGCATTAACTCTGACTTTGTGCCCTATGTCTTCGACCGCTTTCGTCAAGCTGATAGTTCTATTACCCGGTCATACAGTGGACTTGGTCTTGGTCTAGCGATTGTACGCCACTTGGTAGAGCTACACGGTGGGACAGTTCGTGCAGAAAGTCAAGGTGAGGGGCAGGGAGCGACATTTATCGTAAAGCTTCCTCTGATGCCTGTCCGTATGGAGACAAGTGAGGGAGAGCGGGTACACCCAACGGTTGGGCGGGGAGTTTCATTTAACCATCCACCTTCGTTAGATGGCTTACAAATACTCGTTGTAGACGATGAGGTTGATTCGCGCGTGTTTGTCACCACGCTATTGGAACAGTGTGGAGCTTCTGTGTGTGCCGTTGGATCGGCTGATTCAGCGATTGAAGCGATAAAAATTCTTAAACCAGATGTTCTATTGAGCGATATCGGGATGCCTGGAGAGGATGGCTACACATTGATTCGTAGAGTACGGGCATTGAACGCAGAAGAGGGGGGACGAACTCCTGCTGTTGCTCTAACAGCATACGCTAGGGCTGAAGATAGGATGCGAGCGATCGCTGCCGGATTTCAAATGCACATCCCTAAACCTGTGGAACCTTCTGAATTAGCAACCATTGTAGCGAGTCTTGCTGGACGAACAGGAATTCATGAAGTGTGAAGTCAACGGCAGTCAGTAAATCCTCTAAGACTCGACTTTCTACAGTGAACGGTTCCACTGAGTTAAGTTTTTAAGTATCAGAACAACAAGTGCCTACTTCACTGTTCAGAGGGAAGGTTGACTCAGAAAGCCTGAAATAGGCTGAAAAGACAAGTTTCAACCCGAGAGGAGTTGGTGATTGTGGATAGAAATAGATGGAGAAGCGTCCAAGAAAGGGAGGGGGCAAGTAAGCTGAAAATGAAAAATCTACAGAAATATTCAGCAACCCCCTTAATTGGCCAGGGGAGATGCTTTGTTTTGCCAAATAGATGACTTTTGTCAAAAATTTGAACCGCAGTGGCAGCAAAAGCTACGGATGCATGACCTCAAGACTCGGAAGCGAGAATGTTTAGAGAGGGTAGCCCAAAAATAGCATTTACTAACAAGCAAACTACAGGAAACGGCTTCTTTTGGCAATTGCACAGTGGAAACAAAGCAGTTTGCATTAGCTCAATCCTATAATAAAGGGTCGCTCTTCAAGAGCGACCCTTTATTATAGTCAATCTAACTAAAAATCAACCTGGCACTGAGCTATTTTCCCAGGCAGTCACCCACCGAGTATCTTCGCCGCAGTTGCGTTTCACCTCCGAGTTCGGGATGGAGTCGGTGTGGTTCCACAACGCTAGTAGCACCAGGAAAGAATGTGAGGATGAACCCTCAATACTGCATAGTAACGTTAGTTTAGTTTTAGGAGTTGAGGTCAAGCCCTCGGTCTATTAGGACGCTTCGGCTGCATACATTGCTGCACTTCCACCTGGCGCCTATTTACAGGTGTTCTTCCTGTGACCTTACTGGATTATTTCCATGAGAGCACTCATCTTGAGGTGGGCTTCCCACTTAGATGCTTTCAGCGGTTATCCGCTCCGCACTTGGCTACCCAGCGTTTACCGTTGGCACGATAACTGGTACACCAGCGGTGCGTCCCTCCCGGTCCTCTCGTACTAAGGAGGGATCCTCTCAATGCTCTTACGCCTGCACCGGATATGGACCGAACTGTCTCACGACGTTCTGAACCCAGCTCACGTACCGCTTTAATGGGCGAACAGCCCAACCCTTGGGACGTACTTCCGCCCCAGGTTGCG
>NZ_JACJOQ010000352.1:0-5077 GCF_014695635.1 Coleofasciculus sp. FACHB-712
GTAGGGGCACGAGGCACAATATCTGGATTAAATCCCCCCACTTGGTTCGTCCGAATTACCCACAAAGCGGCTCCATTATTTAACAAAATCGTGGCAATTTCATCATGCGCCCGTCGAGGTAACATGGTTCGCCAAGTTGTTGCTGCCTTCAAGACAGTGGTAAGGGTGCCGTCCGCTGTCCTGGTTCCTGCTAAATTCTCAGCGTTTTCTTGCCAATCGGAACGAATAATCCCTAGGGGTGCTAATTGCTTTTCAAGCGATCGCCCTAGTTTCACGAGTTGCTGGAATCGTAAGGTTTGAGTGTCTGTGGGATGACGCCGCAACCACTCTTGAATGCGGGGATTAGACGCCACCTGTTTCTCTACCTGCTTAATCGTCACAAAAAGCGCTTGATTAGCATCTTGTACGCAAGAAGTTGAGGGTGTCACCACTGAACTACCCGTTCCATCTCCAATCCGGTAGCGTGCCATCATAATATCCAACTGGCGCATAAATTCTTTCATCGGTGACAGTTGGATGCCATCAAAATCATAATCTTGCGTCACAGCATCGAGCTTGACGATCGCATCGGATACAGGCCGATTTCCCAGCCAACCCCGCTGCAAATCTCCCATATAAGTAGACCATTTCATGGTGCCAGCAATAATGCCATCAGGGTTATGGGCGTAAACTTGTCGATACTCAATGTCAAAGCGCAACTCATCCGTGAAGCGATCGCGCACGACCGTCGCAATTCCATAAGCAAAGTGTCCGGTAACTACGCCCAGCGGTTCGGGTTCGGGTTTTTTACCCCCAATTCCACCGTATGTATGAAGGACAATTGCTCGATCTCCCTCGCGCCATTTCGATACCGCCTCGTTAAATTGTTGACTTTTTGGATCGAGTAAAACTATCTTGGCGGTTCCTTTTTGACCTTCAGTACCTTTCCAAAGTTCTTTTTTCAGATAGGAATTAGCAGATTTCCGATTTACCCGCACTTCATCCGGTTGCAAACGCATCAGGGCGCGGGGTTCAATTGCCTGGGTGACAAATATTCCCTCGGCATCTTTTGTCCCATAAATGTACCAGCCTGCGGAATTGAGGGGAGACTTTTCAATTCCTCGATTTGTTGACCGAGTAATCCCGTTGCGGTCAGATGGCACTTGAGGAATCCGAATGGTTTCTAAAGGTCCATCAAATTGTTTTGTTTTTTTATTAAAGTGACGTACAACAAAACGATCCGAAGAAGACGTTGCGCTAACGCTATCTGCTTCCTCTCGTTTAATAATTGTCACTAAAGCATAAATCCGACCCGTGACTTGTACGGGTTCTTGGGCAATCTTCAGCGAGGGACGTTCTTTTTGGTGATTGGTGACAACTACAGGGTTTTTGAGTTCCACGACGACATCATCTTGAGGTCGCGCTCCAGCCAAGGATTCTAAGGGATCGACATTTTGCCAATTGTTTAATCGGTCAGGATGCAAATTCCCCGTTTTTTTACTATCTTCAGTTGCCTGAATAAATTTGACATCTTGTGTTACAGCCTGGACAAATCTTTGCACTTCTGCGTCCCGGCTCCATTCTAAATTTACAATTTTCCCTACTAGATTTTGATGCGCGGAATCAGCATTATAAACTTCAAAAAGCACCGATTTTCTAAGCTGTCTCTGCTCTTTCGGTAGTAATATTAGGCGTCCTGTCCACACGCTGACGGGTTGATAAACACTCGATGAGATAGGATAATTAACCGGATAAGAATTTGGTTGATTTAATTGATTTTTGAGGTAAATTTCATAATTTGATATATTATTTTTGTTAGCAGAATTTTTTAATGTATAATAAATAAAAAAGCCGGAACCCAAAAGCAAAAAAGTCAGGCTAACGAGACCTCTTAAAAAGACTCGTTTAAATCGTTTAGACTTAATCAAAGATTTTATCAAAATTTAATTTAAAAATATATAAATATTGGCAGCTATAAGCTAGATTCATCAGAAAAAAGGATGAAGTTTAAAATTTCGGCTGACAGTATGAGTAAAAAACTTTTTTTGTCACCTTCAATCTTTTTCATCCTTCATCCTTGATTTTGTTCCTTTAGAAATGAGCCTGTGGTCCTGCCCAAGAATGGGTAATCGTTTGACCAAAAATGAGGGGTTGATCCTCAATTGCGGCTACGGTTTGACCCTTCAAATCAACAGCCCATAGAGGCCACTCTTCCTCGCCCAATTCGCCTGCTCGAAACAGCACTTGGTCGGGATTAGTTTGACTCCAGCCTAACAACACCGCGTTGGTGTAATCATCGCGGTCAGGAGAGAGAGTCGTAGTACGATTCTGCTGACGATCCCAAACAACGGCATAGTCAGAAGCATCGGACGTACTAAATAAACCTTCAAATTGCCGTGCTAAGACGCGATCGCCTTTCGCTGACCACGAAATGGGGATCAAGATGGCGATGATCCCCGGCATATCCGCTTCTTCGTTACTGACAAAGGGATTGTCAGCCAAAGGAGAAGACGCCGAGATCGTTCGTAAATCCCCTGTCCTCAAATTTTCTACAAACATGACGCTGGAAATGCGGCATTGGTACAACTCCGGTTGCACCTGCAACTGAATCCGGCTGTAAGCAGCATACTGACCATCAGGAGACACTAAAGAGGGACTGCGATAGTAACGTACCCCAGTGCCGCCGTTGGCGGTAACTTCTGCATGAGTAGTCATTACCCAATTCCACGGGACGGGATGAGGGCTGTCGAGGGGGTCGATTTGCACTACTGCTTGAGTCATGTCGGGAGCAGCTTCAGATAATTCCTTTCGGGCTTGCGGATATTGCATGGTAGAGGGACCTGCGATTGTAGACGCAGCCGTGCCAGCTAAGGCAAATGAGCTAGGAGCCATCAGCAGCGCAGCCGCAATAAGCGGAAGGTATGGTTGATTAGAGCACCATCCTGAGCGGAAGAGGCGAATGAACATTGATTGGGGGTGGGGTTGCTAAACGGCGTTTCTTGTGTGAGGAGCAACGCCCAAGGAACGGTGCAGCGTCCCTATATCTATATGTATATCCACAAAACCTGTCAAAAAAAACAAAAGATGTAAAAAAATTTATCATATCTCAATGAATCCGGCTTGATGGGTGAAACACCTTATCGCTCTTGTTATGATATTTTTCCACAAGACGGTCGAAAAGCGATTAAAAATTAATCTAAGGCAAGAAATTTTCTTGGGGGCAGGTTGACTGATTTCTACATACTTGCCTAGACAGTGACTGAGGGCTACCTAATAACATCACAACGGCACTCCAGGGTTATATCCCAAAAGTATTCCCAAATGTCTCTTCGCGCAAGTTAATAATGCGATCGCCCATTTTTATTGCCTCGGACAACGAAAAAAGCTTAATCGCATTATCGAGTGTTAATCTGTTGTCTGGATAAAAATAGGAAAACGGGTGACAAAACAAGAAGCACCATTTGCCGATAACACTTCTCCTCGCCAATCTACAGGCATTGGGCGGTTTTTACTGGTTTTACTCTGGCGAGTGCTGTTGCTGGGGGTGGGAGGTGGCTTGGCGTGGCTGTTCGGTCTCGTCCTCGCGGGAGTCTTTCCCGACCTGACGCCAGAGGTGCCCCTAGTTGTGAAAGTGCTGCGCCGCGCCAAACTAGAGACATCCACCGCCTCCTCTACTTTTAAGCCGTCCCCTGCTGTCACCAGCGCCAGTCCGCCAGTAGAACTGAGTGCGGAACAAAGACGGCAACTGCAAGCAGAGCTGCAACAGTTACAGGCGCAATTGCAAGCACTGCGCGATCGCACAACCAAACTGGAAACCCAAGTCGGTCGCCAGAGTTCCAGCGAACCTCTAGCGGCACGTCTACAAGAAATCTCCCAGCAACTTCAAGGCGATCGCGTTCCCAATTCCAATCAAGTCACTACCGCTTCTAGGGTTTCTCTACCATCGGATGCTTTGAAAGCCACCCTACCTAGCGACTTGTTATTTAAAGACAGCGATAGCGTTCTGCTACCACAGGCACCCGTAATTTTAGACAATGTCATCGCCGATTTACGGAACTACCCAGGTGCCACAATTCAAATTGCTGCTCACACCGATGACGTTGGTGAATCTACAGACAATCAAGCGCTATCGTTTCGACGCGCCCAAGCTGCTGAGCAGTATTTATTCACTGCTTTGGAGAAAAAATATCGCATGATTGTTGTTGGTTACGGCGAAACTTTTCCCTTAGTAGAAAATAATAGCGATACCAACCGACAACGAAACCGCCGCATCGAAATTGCCATTATTAACCCTTAGTTTTTACTTTTTTGCTAATGGTTAAGGGAAAAATTGCTTTTCAATCAAGACCAATTACCAATTACCGTTCCCTAAGGAAATGAAAGTCATATTTTTTGGCACCCCACAATTTGCCGTCCCTACTTTAGAACGGTTACTCGCTAATCCAGAATTTGAAGTTTTAGGCGTTGTTACGCAGCCGGATAAACGTCGGGGACGGGGCAACCAAATGATGCCTTCTCCCGTTAAATCAGTCGCCTTGGCGCATCAGCTACCTGTTTGGCAACCGCAGCGGATTAAAAAAGACGAGGAAACGCTCGCTCAGCTAAAACAGACAAATGCAGATGTTTTTGTTGTGGTGGCATACGGACAAATTTTGTCCCAACAAATTCTAGATATGCCCAAATTGGGTTGCATCAACGTACACGGCTCGATCTTGCCCAAGTATCGGGGTGCTGCTCCCATCCAGTGGTGCCTCTATCATGGCGAGACAGAAACGGGGATCGCAACGATGCTAATGGATGCGGGGATGGATACGGGGGCAGTGCTGCTAAAAGCTAATACGCCGATTGGACTGTTAGATAATGCTCAAGATTTGGCGCAAAAGCTTTCCGAGATTGGGGCAGATTTATTAGTAGAAACCCTCCTGAAGCTGGAACGCCAGGAAATTGAACCAATCCCCCAAGATGAATCGCAGGCGACTTATGCGCCGCTGATTAAAAAACCGGATTATTGTCTTGATTGGTCGAAAAGCGCGATCGCATTACATAACCAAGTCAGAGGATTTTTCCCGGATTGTGTGGCAACATTTCGGGGGAATCC
>NZ_JACJOQ010000353.1:0-27759 GCF_014695635.1 Coleofasciculus sp. FACHB-712
ATGAAGCAACGGGTTTAAACCTTGAGAATATCGGAAGCTGGGTGCGATGAAAGTTGCACGCCCAGATTTAACAGAGAGGGACGGGGAATAATATCCCCTCTCGACTCTAACAAGCCAAAGGAACCGAAAGAAACAGCAGCGGCAGAATGAGGAGTGATCGCACAGATTGTTGAAGCTGATTTTTGAACATGACCATATTCAAAACCAGCCAATTGCATTTCAATAGTTTACGAATCAGTCAACTATGCCGTTATAGTTAAATATAACGGCGGCAAAAGATACCCAAGTCCGGAAGAAAAAGTGGGTGTTATGACTTGTACCAACACTTGACGCAGTGAGGTGCTGAGCGATCGCTACAACAGATTTATGTATTAGAATAAATATTGTCCGCCATGTTGAACTCAGATGGCACAAAGAAACTTAGTCGTTCGTTTTAGTCAAAGATTATCCACTGATCAATTTGATCGTTTGGAGGAAGCTTCTAATAATTTAAAAGTTCCTAAGGCGGAAATTACTCGCACTGCCCTCGACAGATACCTGAACGAGTTGGCCAGTCTTCGCCACAAAAGCAAAACGCCAGCAGCTTAGACTCTACTGGCGTTTCATTCTTTTTGCTGTTAACCCACTACAATCGGCTTCCTGTCGCCAAACTTTAGGTCGATTGCAGCGGATCGTGCCTGCGTAACGCAGGTCTGTTTTATTATTCTATGTCCGACATAGCGAAATCTGCACCAGTTTTTGCAGAAGATGTTTCCCTTGTATTAGCCCTTGAGGAAGATCCGTCTCTAACGTCAATCTCCGGAGATAATCCATCTTTTGCGCCATTTACCCATAATCCCGATAAGTTACCCCATAATCCCGATAAGCTTACCGGAGATTCCCTAGGATTATTATTACATAATCCCGACCAAATTACAGTAGATTTAGGTGAACGCCGATCGCCTCACGCAACAACCAAGCGATCTTCATCGTACCCTAGCGTAAATTTACACCAGGGTTCAATCTTTAGGCGATCGCCTCACGCTCCAGCCGAGCGATCGCAGCGCCAAGACATCATTAAGGCATCACTAAGGCAGCAACTTCAGGAAGCGATCGCCGAGCGACGGCTCACAGATTGCCTAGAACACATCGAGAGCTTAGGCTTTCTCGGTGAACAAACCCAGCTCTTCTGCCTGAATCTTGCACAGTGCTTGCAGGGGGGTTGCGGGGTATGACACAGCAAATTTCCCTACACTTTGCAGAACTCAAGCCGCCAGAACTACGGGATTATCAACTGCAAGTCAAGCAGAACCTCTACAGCCTGATTCGCAGCGGCAAGAGAAAGATTTTAACTTTCGCTCCCACCGGGGCTGGGAAAACCATTCTTGCCGCCCAGATTGTTGCAGATGCAGCGAGTCGCGGGAAGCGAGTCTGGTTCGTTGTTGACTTGGATATTCTGATTGCCCAGACCTGGGACAAGTTCAAGAAGTTTGGCTTAGAGTGCGGCTTTGTTAAAGCTGGATGGTCAGAAAAACCAGAAGCATTGGTGCAAATTATCAGCGCCCAAACTTTGGCACGGCGCGGGTTAGAAAACCAAATCCCGCCAGATGTGGTGTTGCTTGATGAATGCCATAAAACAGCATGGACAACTATCGTCCGTCAAATGATGGGCGAGTGGTGTCGTAGCGCCTTATATGTTGGATTGACAGCAACGCCTTGGCGACTGTCCAAGCGTCAGGGGATGGGCGATATTTTTGACGCTCTTGTGACAGCTCCCATGCCTTGCGAACTGATGGACATGGGCTTCCTAGTGAAACCTGCCTACTACGGAATTCCAGGGGCAGACCTCAAAGGAGTTCGCACGGTTGCTGGAGATTTTTCGGAATCCGATTTAGCGATCGCCTGCGACACATCGGAAGTCATCCAACGCATTGTCAAAGAATGGCTCAGGCTCTGCCAAGGACGCAGAACCATCGTCTTTGCGGTGAACATCTTCCACTCAAAGCACATCCGCGATGCTTTCCTTCGTGCCGGGGTATCAGCGGAACACGTTGACGGCACGATGACCGGCAAGCAGCGGCAACCCATCTACGACCGACTGGCGACAGGTGAGACGCTGGTTGTAACCAGCTGCCAAGCGTTGCAGGAAGGCTTCGACGTGCCGAGTGTGTCAGCCGTCTTACTGTGCCGTCCCACCAAATCGAAGGCGCTATACTTCCAGCAAATCGGCAGAGGATTGCGGATTCATCCAGAGTCGGAAAAGACAGATTGCGTCGTGTTAGACCAAGCTGGCAACGTCAAGCGGTTTGGGTTTGTAGAAGACCTGCGACGCATCAGCTTGACAGAGGGAAGCGATGCCCAAAAGGGAGAGGTTCCCGTCAAAGACTGCCCTGAGTGCGAAGCGCTGCTGCACATTAGCGTGATGCGCTGTCCAAGCTGTGGATATGAATTTCCAGCTCCTGAGAAGGTAGCACCCACCCAGAAACTAGAGCGGTTACTGCGGAAGGAAGACAAACCCAAATTTCACTTCTTCCGAGAGCAGATTAAAGCTGGTTTTCAAAAGCACTACGCTCCGGAATGGGCTAGTTGTCGATTCAAGGAAGAATACGAGTTTTACCCGCCGGATGACTGGCGACGGGCAGCCATCTTTGGGGATAACCCCACGGATGACAATCGGCTGACCTACTGGAATTATCTGGCAGCGATCGCTCAACACAAGGGAAAAACTAGAACTTGGGCTGAGCGTCAGTGGCGGTTTGAGTTTGGTTTTGACGAAGAAGGAGGTGAAGCATAATGACCTCCTTCAAAGGCCTCAAGGGAAGCTGTCCCGTTTGTAGCGGTGCGCGTAAAGATTGCCGTCAGAACACAACTAACAACTTAATTCACTGCCGAGATTCTGAAGCATCACCTGTTGGCTACAGGCTTGTAGGAGAAGATGCTCATGGCTTCTCGATGTGGGCTGAATCTGCTAGAGAGAACGAGTCAGATTGGCAAGCTCGCCAGGAAAGAGTAGAACAAAAGCGACAGCGGCGGGAAGAAGAAGAGGCACGACGCAACCAACAGCAGCTATCCGTTGAGGAGCGCGATCGCCTAACCCGACCGCTCCTGAAACAGCTTTACCTGCACGACGACCAGCGCCAGAATCTCAGGGACAGGGGACTAACAGACGCGGCGATTGACGCCGGGATGTTCCGTACCATTAAGCCTTTGCAATGTGTGGAAGCAAGTCTAAAGCTATTTGGTGTGGACTTCAAAGGGCGTCACCTTGCCGTTGTATCCCGGTCTATCTTGTGCCCGATTTGGGATACCAAAGGTAGAGTTATCGGCTGGCAGAATCGCCTGGATAACCCGGAAGAAGGGGGGAAATATCGCTGGCCCAGCTTCAAAGAAAAAACCGTTCACCTTCAAAATGGGGAGTTACCCATCACCTGCTGCCGTCCGGTGGGCAGGAAGGGTGACATCGACCGCACGAGCATCAATCTGGCTGAAGGCTTCCTCAAACCTTTTGTCGCCGCACAGAGATTAAAGCAAGTATTTGTCGGCGCGGCTGGCGGGAATTTTTCTAGTTCTGAGCAGCAGCTGAGGCAGTACCTGGAGGAGTTGTCCGCCGAGCTAGAAACCAAATTAATTACCCTCTCTCCAGACGCTGGGGCAGTGCAAAACCCCCAGGTAATGGGTCAGTACCGGAAGACCTGGGAGTTGTGCCGCTCTTGGGGATATGAGGTCAGAGTGGGATGGTGGGGTCAAGTCACCAAAGACTCACTAGACATTGACGAACTGGAAGATGCCAGCGCGATCGCCTTCATTTCCCCAGAGCAACTTTGGGATATCTTCCTTCAAGAACAACAACGGAAGCGGGAAGAGAAAGAAGCAGCACAACGCGCCATTGAACAAGCGAACTGGGTGAAGCTCACTGCCCTTACCCGCGTGCCGTGGCGAGTTGTAAATACTCCGGATTTGAACCTAGATGACCTTCCAGGCGGTGCTGTTTACGTGGTGAAGTCTGCTAAGGGAACGGGCAAAACGAACGCCCTTAAGCCCTTAACACAACTGCACAACGATGCTTACGCTTTATTTGCTCGTGTCGCCCTTGGGCGTGAAGAGTGCGAACGGATTGGGATTGCTTGGCATAGCGACTTAACTGGCGGTATTACGGGCGGATTAAAAGCTGGGTTCTGCATAGATTCAGCTCATCAATTCAACCCTAGCCGTCTTAAAAATAAGAGCTTGCTGATTGTTGATGAAGCGCTGCACGTCCTAACGCATATGTTTGGCGATACCTGCAATAAGGGAGGGAAGCGTCCGTTGATTCTGACGGCACTCCAGGCAATGATTGGGGCGACCATCGCCGGTGGTGGAAAAGCGATCGCAATGGATGCCGATGCTAACGATCTAATTTGCGATTACCTCGAACAGTTGGCACCAAAAGGAACGCCCCTAAGAGTGATTCGCAACGACTATCAACCGGAAGGCTACTCGATTTCATTCTTGGATTCGGATACCCCAGACGCCGTTGTGGACGAACTCCTGATAGCCCTGGAAGCCGGTCAACCTTGTTTTGTCATTGATGATTGTAAGAATGGAGTGCGTGGTTGTAAGTCCATCGCTGAATACGTGCGCCGGGTACATCCTGAATGTGCAAATCAGATTGTGGAAATCAACTCGGACACCAGCGGAGATCCTGGCATTATTGGCTATCTGAAAAACATCAATCAGGCAAGTAAAAACACGTTATTGCTGTGCTGTAGCCCGTCTGTGGTTAGCGGCATCTCCATTCAAAACGACCGCTTTCAAAAAGTATTTGGCGTCTTTAACGGCATCCTGACCGATGCTGACGCAGCTCAGGCGCTAGGAAGAGTCAGGCGCAAAGATGTCGAGCGAATCGTTTGGGCATCCAATGAAGGACTGATTACAGTAGGGGATGGCTCGATTTTCCCCGAAGATTTAAAAGCCTACTACCAGCGCAATTACCAAGCCAATTGCAAACACATCCTAGGGTTTGGAGTGGGATACAACCCGATTACCGATGAGTGGGACTCCCCGCACTTCGACCTCTACTGCAAGCTTTCGGCTTACCGGAATGCTTCGATGAAAGACTTGCGGCGTCGGTTAGAGGAACGGCTCAGGGCAGAGAATAACAATGTAACCGTGATTGCCGTGATGAGCGGCGACGATACCAAGGCAGGGCTGAAAGAATCTTGGCAGCGGATCGAGATTGCACACGCTCAAGCCGTAGCCAGTGCCACCGTCCTCAGCGACGAGCAGCTAAAGACCTTGGAAGAATCCAACAAACTTTTGACACCACAAGAGAAGTTGGACGTTGAGAAAACCTGGTTACTCAAAAACTACGGTCAGCCGCTGATTGATGCCATCCAGCACGAGTTGGAGGATGGAACGGTTCTCAGGGGTTATCAGGCAATGTGCCTCAAAGATGACCGGGGGCGTTATAAAGCCAAACTAGACAACTTCTATTTACTCACCGCTGATGAATCGGTGGCGATCGCTAAAGATGTGAAAGCAGCCCAACGACAGCAAGAACATGGTCGGGGTGTTTGTCCGCAAGATTTAAGAATTCATACCCGTCGCCGCCGCTGCCGCCAGTTTTTAGGACTAGACAAGTTTCTAAAACTGGGTGAGGAGTGGACGCCCCAAGACTTTTGGGCAATGGCTCAAAAAGCCAGAGCCAATGCTCCTCACGTCAAAGACGCGCTCAACCTAACGATTCCCACTGACCCCAAACAATCAACAGGCGGATGGGTGTTTGAATTGCTGATGGAACAAATCGGGCTTGACCTAAAGAAGCGTTGGGCAACCAGAGTAGAAGGACAGAAGCGATTCAAATACCGCCAGATTGAAGCAACGAGCTGGCATTACGCCCAACTTTACGTGCAGCACCAGATTTCTCAAGTGGCGGCGCAGGAAGAAGCGGTAGAAGTTAGCCAACCCACTCCAAACTGGATCACCCCCCCGTCTACTTCTATATACGAGTCTAGGGGGGGGGTGATCCAATTTCAAACGCCTGGAACGATTACCACACCTAACACACAGCTTTTGGATACCGTCGAGCAACTGTCACAACCACTGGCACAAGAGACAGACTCATACCAAACTCCCCAAACTACTAATGAGGGGAGCGAGGCGGGCGACACCCAATCACTCGTTGGGCGTGTGCTGCGAGTTGTCAGGGGGTTCGGGAAGGGCACAACTGATTGGGTGGTTAGCCAGTCTGGCAATTTCCTGAAAACGGCTCAGGGCTGGCATATAGCGCTTGGGGAGATTGGTAACTGGTATGAGTGGACGGTAATTAATTAACAAGGAGAAGGAAGCTAGACGATGGCTCAGTGCAAGGGAACGAACAAACAAGGTAAGCAGTGCGGGCGTCATGCCGCACCAGGGAATGAGACGTGCAGCATCCATGCCGATGAGATTGAGGAAGTTCCTCCGGTTCCTCAATCTCACCTCGACCAATACGAAAAATATCTTCCCCCTCGATTGCAGCAGGCGTACCGTGAAACTCGCGAACGGTACGAGAAAGGTGACTTTTCTCTGCCATCAACAGTTGAGGAAGCGATAGAACAGTTTAAGAAGAGGCGTCAGGAGTTTTCTTGAAAATGGCTTGCTCAGCACAACAAAGTCGAATCAATGGTGCGAAGTCCCAGGGCGCAACGTCCGAGCGCGGGAAGGCGATCGCTCGGCACAACAGCGTTAAGCACGGGTTACTGGCGACGAAGCCACCCACGTTGCTTACTGAAGATAGGCAATGGTTTGATGACATGATGGCGAGTTTGGTTGAAAAGTATCAGCCCAATGACCCGATCGAGCATCTATTGATTGAGCGGATCGCAATGGGCTGGTTGCGGCTGCGTCGCCTTTGGGGTGTTGAAGCGGCACTGGGCGACGTGGCAATTTTGAAAATCAGGCAGCGGCTGTCCACGAAAGCCTCTGAATTGGAGCGCCGTCGCATTGCGAAGCAGCTAGGAGATGCAGAGATATCCGCTGCTGGATTGTCGTTGTCTGGCGAACAATTGGGACGATACGAGCGGATTATTACCCTGCAACTGAATGATGCAATAGAAAAACTGGAGGAAATAAAGCGAGAACAACGGGAGTTAGCGGCTTCTATGGGTTCGTCTGGCATAACCCAGTTCATATGTGATCGCCTGAGATACGGTATCGATGGCGTTGATGATGAATGAACCCTATGTCAGCAGAGACATTTTTCCAAGTGAATGAGTGTCGTTGCTGGCACTGGTAGATACGATTTACTGCTGTCGTTAGGTCTGAGGTGAAACGATTTAGGCTGGACGATTACCCCGTGCAAAATTACAGTATCGATGAGTCAATCGTCCATTGGCTGGTTCTGTAGACCCACCTAATGAATAAGGGATTTTGTGGTCTACGACGCTATCCTCCAATGACATAATTCTTTGACCGCATAGAGAACAAGTTTGGTCAGCTTCATAAAGCTCTCGGCGGAAAGCATCAGAAAAAAATCTTAAGTCTTTTTCTGGTGAGCCTATTACTTCATCCAACGCATTTAACCATATACGAAATCGCTTTTGTACCTTAGTTTTTTCACTTGTTTTATATAAAATAGCCTCAATAAAATCTTGATTTGTAGTCATTAAATCGTATAGTTTATTTCTTATAGCGTCTGCTCTTGATATAATTTCTCTCTGATCATGCTGAGTAAAACCTACCATTACAACATCAAATATAGACAAATTTATTTTTTGGCTAAATCTTGCGTTTGGTTTTTTCTCACTGCCAGACTCTACTTTTTTGAAAGCTTGTTCTCCGAAAACAGTCCAACTGATTTTGACTGATTGATTAAATATTTGTTTTAAAGACTTAATCTCTTTCTTGGAAGTATTTTGACGAACACTAGCTTCATTGTTTAAAAAGTTATTCATAGGTGCTTTATAAGCATATAAGCTATGATAAAACGCAAAGAAACGAAGTATCATTTCACAATCCAACATACGTCTGTGGGGTTCTTCAGCACCAATTAGCTTCAACCATTGTGGTTCTAATGCTAATTCTCGCAATAAATCACTATAACTACCTCGGTAAATACAATTTCTTAATTCTTGCCTATTTAATTGAACAGACCCTGAATTGAGCCGTTCAAAAATATCAAACTTAATATCTTTATTTGTGCCTGGTTTAATAATTATGCAGCGCAGCGTACTTTTCCGAAATTTTGATTGAATATCGTTAGGTAAATCTATATATTTCTTGCCGTTCAGTTCTTTAAATATAGTTAGTCCTTTTAAAGAAAATTTGCCATCGAAAAAATTCATAAAAGATGTTAATCGTTGCTGACCATCAATTACTTCATTTTTAGTTGTACCTACTTCTTGAGATAAGTAAATAATTGGTAATGGGACATCCATTAAAAGTGATTCGATTAGACGAGATGCTTTCTTATCATCAAACACATATTGTCTTTGAAAAGACGGATTAAGTATTAAATCTCCTTCTTTGAATTGGTCGTGTAGTTCGCGGGTAGTGAAATCTTTAGATTCAGTGAGTAAGCCGCGCTGTTCTACAGGAAAATTTATTAGTTCTGCCTCGTACTCAGATTCATCTTGCTCATCTTCCGGTTCAAACTCTACTTCTAGTTTTTCGTTATTCATCAGTCAATTGGGGTACTATGAATGTTTTTGAATCATCTCAAGTTTTGGAACTCGGAAATAAAAAAATGTAAACTCGATAAAATATGAAATTAAATATGAATCTAAACCGTTTTAATTGCAAGTTTACAAAATGATAAAGCATAAAAATTTGGTGTGATCGCTAGCGCCAAATGCTCCAAAATAACCATGAAGGGTTAGCGATCACATTCTATATCTGCCTAATTTTTTTAATCGTACACTTGCTCCACACTTTGAACAACTTTTCTCCCACTAGGAAATATAATGGTTAAGCGTTGTCGATCGAAATCTAAGACGTAGACGTGTCCCTTATTCCTGGCAGTGTAGACCTCGCCCTTTACCGATGACAGAGGAAGGATGATAGTACCGCTGCCATTCTTGGCAGTGCCGACATAGTAAGTGGGTTGGTTCTCCTCGGCGCAGACGTACAGGAAGAAATTACGGCTTCTTGCCATGCGGTGAACCTGCGATTCACCAGGACAAATGTTGCCGTCGATGGGCTGAGCATTAGCCTTGATACCTCCCAGCAGTGCAGGGAATAGGAGGAGCAGCGCTAAACCAGTTCTTGTGCTGAACATGAGGAAAACTAATAAGTACAGTTTTAGTGTTCCCAGTTATCTCTAAAAAGAGTAGTTTTCAAAGATAATCACGCACCTCAGTCGAGAGAAGCCAAATCTTGGCAATGCTAGCGGGTTCATAATCAAATGTCTTCGCCATCAGAGATTTCCCGAAAGAGGATAACCATACGTTCGCCTCTAGGAAATTTCGCGCCGCCGATCGCATCGACTTTCCCGTAAGGAATCTCATGCTTCCAAACCAGAAGGGCATCGCCGTCAGTGACGGTTAGCTGCCTGGGCTGCATGAGCAGCGGAACCCGGCTTTCACCAAGGGAAAATTCCAACACCGCAGGCGAAAGCAGGGATAGATTAAGATTCGGAACTGAATTGCGCCCGGTATGAGGACGGCACCCACCCCCTGGCAAATAAAAAACGATACTGCAATGCCGACGCACGGATCGACAGTAGCCCTGGTCTTTGATGCGGTTGGATATGGAGAACAGGAGCTTATCTACTTCCTCTGTGGAGGTTTCGAGGAATTCTCTAAAACAGAAATAAGTAAGTCCAGTTGGGTCGAATTCGTCTTGCACGACGAATTGACGAAGCTTCTTTGCTAGAAAAATTTCCTCGTCGGGGCAGATAAATTCTGGGATAATTTTTATTGAGTTGGGCAGCATATGTAGTTAGCGATCGCCTGAGATACGGTGTCGATGGCGTTGATGATGATGAATGAAACCTATGCCAGTCCCCTATGACACAGATCGTCGGGGTCGAGAGTGTGGAGGGAGGTCGGCGTACTCCAAGCCCGGTGGTGAAAGTCCTGTTTGTTATAGGTAATAATTGCCTGTGAAAACAAGTCTTTTCAAAGATAATCAGGCGGTGATGATGGCTCCCGCAATGATGTGGAGTAAAAGCGTTCCCTTCAAGCTGCGTAGCAGCTATACAACTTGCACCCATCAAGCTCATCACTTAATCCAAGTATAAAATTTTGTGAAATTTGCAGAAGCTCCTCTATTAACGCTGACAAGTTTATAGAAGTAGAAACTCCCCTGAAAAATAATCGGAGATTGGAGTCATGGATAAGCGGCATCGGTACTTGCGAATCGCCCTTGTTGTTGTTGGAACTGCTTTTCTCCTTGTCTATCCGTTGATGAAAATCTGGTCATCGGGCTGGTCATGGCTTCCCGGTCAATATGAATACGAACAGATGATCGTTGGCATTTATGCGACGCTCGGTGTTTTTTTACTATGGGCTTCTCGAAAACCCGAAGCACATCTGAGTTTAATCTGGTTCACTGTCTGGTCGAGTGTTGTTCATGGGCTGATCATGGCATTCCACGCAGTAATTGATTCTGCGGAACGTGGACATCTCTTAGGCGATGTTCCAGCATTAATCTTGGTGGCAATTGTTCTTGGTGTCCTAACGCCACGCGAAGGGGTGCCAGTGCAGGAATAAGCACGGCACAACCAATCAAATGTAGCCGACATCAGAAGCGGTGATGATGGCTTTCTATAAATTGTCACTAGCGGGTTTGAGAAATCTACAACGGGTGTAAAACCAGGTTTATTTTTGGTAATCCTGACCCATGAAGAAGGAAACCAAGACGATGTATTCGGGGTTATTATTGCAGCAAGCGATCCAGATAACCCCTAAAAGGATTGAGTGGCGCTAAAGGGATGTTATATTGCCAACGATCGCACTTCAATAACGATGTTTCAACAACCCCAACCCGAACATGACATTACATCTCTAATGTCAATTGGTGCTTAAATCCCTGCGAATTGGAAGGATAAGAAGCAAGTTCTTATCCTTGGTAGTCAGCGATCGCTTTCTGCCCTAGAACTACTGCAACTATTACCAGGAAAGACACTCATCCACTTGGATAAGGGATTTAACTTCAATCGCTGCTGGCTGGGAGATCGCGCTTATTCTAAATTCCCTGCTTTCTTGACAGCTTCTTTCAAGTCTTCAAAGGTAATATTACCCTCTTCATCGTGATACGTCGCTAGCAGTACCTGGGGGCTAGTACCTGTTTCTGCTGAAATGACTGCATTTAACGCAGGGCTTAAATAAAGCTCATTACTCGATACTTTGCCATCTTGATCGGAATCCAAGGTATTAAAAAGAGATTGAAGCTCTTGCTCAGTTGCCATAAGTTTCTATCAGAATTAGTTTTTTCAATTCAATATCCCAAAGTTTTGAAAAAGATGCAAGGAAAGTTACCTCTTACCCTGGCAGATACAAGCTGCTGCTGTCGTTGGGGCGTGCGTGTAGATACCTGGAAGTAGTCGCTACCGATTCATGCCCCAACGTCGCCTACACCAGATGGATCGGAGCGCCCCGGTCGAGACTATGCGAAGCATGAGCATGACGCAACCAGTGCGGGCTAACCTTTCTCTTTAATCCCAGCGCGTTTGCCCTGCAAAAGCCTTCACCTTCGGTACTGTTCGAGTGATCGCTCAAAAGCAATCTCCAACTTGAGTTAGACACTAAGTAGGCAGAACCGACCTAACCTGAAGGGGTTCAGTAGCATTGAGGCAGAGTAGATGTCGTCCCAATTGAATCGCGATTCGGAAGAGCTTAAGGTACAAGGAACCACGTTGTTCGATCGCACTTTTCGAGACAGCGAGGGCAAGATTGTCATTGCTCAGATGCCTAATCTGCCGCTTCTAGTAGGGTTGGGAGCAAGCCTACTTCAACTCGTCTTGCCCAGCGGCAATCTCCAGACAGGATTTGATTTAGTGGGATTTGGTGCTTTGTTCACCTGGGCATGGCAGGAGTTGTTTGATGGGGTCAACTACTTCCGTCGCGCACTCGGATTGGTGGTCTTAGGGGGCATAATCGCGCTCAGACTCCATATCGTTTGACCTTCCAAACCTGAACTGGGGAAGCCGCGCAGTCAATACACAGGGAGCCTTTCAGGGGTGATGTGTCGCCAGATGTTCTCAAGAAAAGCTCTCTTCGAGTGCGCTCGTCTGAATTAATCTGTATATATAGGGCAGAGGGCAGCGCATATGCTAGACCAACAACAGGTAACAACTGAAGTTGAAGTTGAGACACACCCATTGGTCGTGCGGATGCGTCCAGTTATTGATTTGACAGATGATCAATTCTTTGAGTTTTGCCAAATCAATCGGGACTTACGCATCGAACGCACTGCTGAGGGGGAATTGCTAATTATGCCGCCAACTGGTTCAAGCACGGGAAACCAGAATGCTAAATTGCTTGTGCAATTAGGGGTTTGGGCAGAACGTGATGGAACGGGAGTTTATTTCGACTCTAGTACGGGGTTTAAACTCTCGCCAGGCGCTCCTCCTGTCTCGCCAGACGCTTCGTGGATTAAATTAGAACGATGGAACGCCCTAGCTCCTGAGCAACAAGAAAAGTTTGCTCCTATAAGCCCCGACTTTGTGGTTGAACTGCGCTCAAAGAGCGATGGGTTAAAACCGTTACAGAGCAAGATGCAAGATTATATAGATAAAGGTGTCAAACTGGGGTGGCTCTTGGATCGCCAAAATCGAAGGGTTTATATCTATCGCCCTGGTGTCCCAGTCCAAGAACTAGACAATCCTGAAACTGTAAGTGGTGCCCCGGAACTCCCTGGTTTTATTTTGAAGTTGGGACAAATCTGGTAGAAGCGCTCGCTCCCTAAAAAATCATTTCATCGAGTAGGCTTGAAACCTCAGCTTGGTCTTTGCCCCGGTTATCGTCATAAATCATTAGGGTATCCAACTGCCGATGGCGCGAAAGCTTTTGCACTTTCCGTACATTGCCATCGGTAGCGTCCAGCGCTGCTGTAATTGCACTGTGCCGGATGCGATGCGGTGACATTGTTTTCTTAATGCCAGCCTTGCCACAGAGCTTTACTACTATCTTTCTAATTCCGTCACCAGTTAGCCGATGACCTGGTTTGGCATAGTCCAGGGAGGTAAACAACGGAGTATCGTCCAGCGCATCACCTCTAGCGCTTATCCATTGAGCGATTGCCTCTACCGTGCCCTCCGCTAAGTCAATCACCTCACGCTGGGTTCCCTGCCCTTTGCCCAGTATGCGTAGTGTCTTGGCATCGGGGTCAAAGTCACCGATATTCAATTGGCTGATCTCGTTCCGCCGCAGTGCATTCCCCCAGAGCAGCCTAAGCAATGCATAATCGCGGCTGCCTCGGACAGTGGAGCGATCGCAGACTGCTAGCACTCGCTTGAATGCATCCACATCAATTCCAGTGGTATCCCGATATTTCTGTACCTTCTCGCCAGATACATCTTCCAAACCATAGACGCAGACGCCAATCTTCCGCCCCATTGATACCAGGCTTTTGATAGCAGCGAGGCGACGGTTGACAGTCGCTTCCTTCAGTCCTTTTTGGATCAATGAAGCCTTGTACTTCAGCACCACGGATACGGCTTGGGTACGTTCAAGATGCAGAAATTCGAGTACCAGGTCTGGCGTGACTTCCTTGCCCGTCATGAATTTGAAAAACTGTACTACGTCCCTTTCATAGGCGCGACGGGTGTTAAGACTTCGTTTGTCAGCCAGTAGTTGGGCAAGCACGTCCGGGTTTACGCTGGTATCGAAGGATGTGCCTATTTTCGCATCAAGCAAGCGGTCTAGGTTGTGCTGCGATGGGGTGATTTTCTGCATAGATAAGCTCTTGATAATCAAACTTTCCGATACCACCTGAGAAAAATTAAACCTCACCCGGTCATCATTCGTTCGGGTATGTTGTATTGGCAGAGAAAATTCAACCCAGACCATCAGGACTGGGTGACGATGAGACGAGCGGGCGATCGCTAGACTCGATACTTGTAACTGGTAAAACTTGCTTTCGCCTCTTCGTAGGCTTTATTGAGTGCTGTTATCCGAGCTTTGGCTATGGGACTGCTGTTGACATCCGTATGCCAAATCTTGGCGGCTGCCCGGTACGCGCTCTTGACTTCTTCTAGAGTGGCGCTGGGCGATACCTGTAAAACGTCCCACCATGCCCCTACAAACGGTGGAGCAAAGATGGATTCAATGAGAATCCAGTCGCAGCCGTAGCAGACTCGGTAAATTCCTTCTAAAGTATCCTGTCCCAACTGGGCAAGAACTGTTTGATGCCACTTTCTAAAGGCTTCACGATAGCGTTGCTTCAAGTCGGGTTTGCAGTCACCCAGTGCGCCTTTGGTCAGGAATACATCAAAGCCAATAAACATTTGCCCCTCCCTCGGCTTGGGATCGTAGAAGGGATCTTTCCCTTCTGCCAAACACTCAAGTACTCGCCGCGTATCTTCCGAGGGTTCTGGCAGTTGTAGGAGCTGGGTCAGTTCGTTGGCAATTTCCCGCGATTCTGGGTTCTGCCGCCACTGCCAGTAATTCACGTTAGGTTTGCCGAGTTGTTCAGCGTAGTTTTCCAGCCAATATTCGCGACGGTTAATCGGCGGGTAAATCCCCACCTCTAAAGCCTTCAAAATCCCCCATTGCTTTTCCCAGAAAGCATCGACAATTTTCCATTTCAAGTCATCAGCTCCAACAAGATGAGATCCGAGTACCCATTGCACAGCTTCTAGGGGTGTGGCAGCAGTAGCAGGTTGATCTAGGTAGATCAAGCGGTATTCGCATAACTTTTGAATGGCTTCAGAAGCGTCCTCAAGGAATGCCAGCGTCCAGGTGTTGTCAACTTGCCGCAGACATTCATTCACTCGATCCGCTAAGGCATTGAAGCGCTCCAAGTTTTCGCGCCACTCTTTCTCCCACTTGATTTTGCCCTCTGTCTTCCACCACCTAACGTATTGCTTCTCAATGCCGCAACTTGTCTCGAAGCTTGGTTCGTCACCGCCAAGCTCTAGCAGCTCAGGAATTAAGGAAGCTGGAATCTGCCAATACTGGGAATTACTTGTTACAGGTTTATCGGGTTGTCTGGTCTGATGAAATTTTTCAATGAGTTCAATGACTTTCGGCTTCACTGGGTCTGGCACCCGCATCACGGAAGTAGTGTAATCCTCTTTTCTCGTCCTGCCACCAGTGGGTTTATTCATTTTGGTTGAAAGCTTTGTTGTGCATAAATTATACCCGTTACAGGTTTAAGATTCCGCTCTAAATAGAGAAAGCGATCTCTATTCGTAGGCGACTGTGACTGGGTATAAAAACCTTTGGACTTAAGAGCTTTATACCCGTTACAGGTTTATTTGAGAGTTTTCACAGAGTTTTCAGAGAGAATCCGTTCGCCTTCCCTGGCGTGCGCTACGCTTCCGGACAAGTAGAAGATCCAGGGGCTATCCTCGCCAAATTCCAGCCGGTAATACTTGAGTGCCCAGACTTCGGCGAACTGGCGATTCGGAGCGATCGCTAGCAGGTGTAACCTGTACTTTTCTTTCTGCTGTAACGATGGCGTCGGGAATAACGCTCCCAGAAACCATTCACGTTTTGGGCGGATGTAGGCACGGGCGAAACGCTCGATCGTGGTGAAGTAGGCAAGCCCCAGGTTTTGTTTGTATGCCTTCCGCCACTGCTGCCTAAAGTTTTTCTCCCACTGGGGTAGGCGTTCTTTGTAGTATTCTGCCCAGCAATCGCTACCCATCTGGGTCTTATCGTCGGTTGCCCGTTGTTGCAGGAAGTCGTAGGCTGCATCAACTTGAACGAATGCCGCGCTGGTTCCGCCGAGGTCAGGATGGGTGCGCTTTACTGCTTGGCGGTAGGCGGCTTTCAATTCGTGCAATGTGAACGGGGTAGCCAGTTCCAGCGTTTTGAGTGCTTGTTCAATGTTCATTAGGTCAGCTATAGGTAATAGGTAATGGGTAATAGGTAATAGGCAGGGGTGAGTTGCGCCCACCCCATCAGACTAGAAGCCGTGCGCTGCCAAGATTCGAGCGTTGCTGGCGTCGTGGACTTCCTTCTCTGCCATCTTCCGCCGGTACAGGTCTGCCGCCGCCGCTTCACGAGTCGGGAACGGCTGGTTATGATTTGCGTGTTTGTGCAGCCAGCCTTTAAGCGTCAACGATTCCCGCACCTTCCCCAGGAACTCTCGATCGCCCGTGTAGACCAGAAATTCAGGAGTCAGGCTGCATGAGTCTGGGGTTTCGGTGAAGACAAATTCCATTTGAGCTTCAGCCGATTCCAAGGCTGGCGTTGTAGCGTCGCATTTTGTCGAGTTCTCGCTGGAGGTTGCGGGGATACTTGGGACCAACTCCAGCGAAGGCGACTTTGGGGCGGGTACACCGGAGCTGAATCCGGGGTGAGATTCCGCAAGTTGATTAAGTCGGTTGAGGTCAGCGCCCCAGAATTTAATTTCCCACCTGCCGCCGGTGATGCGCTTTGCTTTCCTGACTTCAACGCGATACCCCCAGAGTTCCAAAGCTTCAGCCCAGCGCTTAGCGAGTTGGTTGGTAGCACAGCCCAGGTAGCTACAGACAATCTCGCCACTGTGCTTCTGCTGATAACTGATTGTTGAGTTGATTTCCACGAGGGCAACGTAGGGGCGACCGCTTGACTCTGTGGCTGGAGTGACCCACGAGACTTTTTCCCCTGTATGCGGATTTTCGATTTGGATGAGGCTACCAGATGGGATGGCTTCTTTGTCAGATGCTAGTGACAAGGTGTCACTAGCATCCTCTTCTCCCTCCTTATCGGCTGGTTCATCGGTGGGCATTGGGTCTGGTTCGGGAGCTGGGTCATCGTTGCTGCTGTTGTCGTTGCCGCCGAACAATCCCAGGACGGCGGACTTCAGGGTAGCGATCGCGTCCGGTGCCAACTCTTGAAACTTAGCAACGGCATCCTGTAGCGACTGAATCGCACTGTCAGCAACAGTTTCGGCGTTGCTAAGTTGTTCGATGCGGGCGCGACGAGTGGCGATGATTGATTCAAATTTGGCAATTTCAGACTCTAGTGCTGAGATGTCACTTTGAAATAACATGAGGATACGGACTCCATAACGGGGTTAACGAATGGGCGATTGCTGTCTTTCCAGGAGGGCAATCGCCTTTTTGATTTGGCGAGGCTTTTTGGGACTTCCTCCAGGTCGCTGTGGTCTAAGCGGCTGCGGCTAGTCGTTCAAGCTGAAATACCATCGCGGCTTTTGTAAGGTGCTTCCCCTGCCCTCGGACATTCCTCCACACGATGCCGTACTGAGCGCAGAGCTTGCGGAGTGTTGTCGAGTCGAGGGCGTTGAGGTCGATTTCTGCTTTCGGCTGTTCGCTGGCTGTGAGTTTGGGCGCTTCTACTTCTGTTTCTGTTTGGGGCGCGGCTTGTTCGGTGTGGATGGGTTGGGGAGCATTTACTTCTTCTGCCTTCTCCTCTACCTGGGGCACAGCTTGTAGAGTGCGTGCCTTTGCCAGTGCTGCGTTCCGTTGGCTCTTGGGTGCGAGTGCGGTCAAGTACAGTCCGTAACCGATGCCGAGTGTGATGTTTTTGATGGCGTTGAACATTGTCTTTTTCCTTTTTGTGGCGTGGGTTTCAGGGTTTGGCGTGTAGTGGTTGCCTCATCTCTGTCTACATACAATATAGCTTATGGCTATACTTATGGCAAGCCATTTTATAGCTAAACGTATAGCCATTTCTTAGGCTATTTCATCAAAGTTACTTGTATAGCTTATGGCTAGTGATAAGGCTATAAAACTGCTAGACTTAGCCAGTGTATAGGCAGGAGAAAGCCAATGACTGAAAACCGTAGGAAGTCAAAGCAAGTTAATTTTCGGCTCCCAGATGCACTAGCAGAGAGATTTGAGGGGCATTGTAAGGAGCGAGGTATCACAATGACTCAGTTCCTTGAGAATTCAATTCGGCTAGCTTTGGGCGAGCCTTTGGCTATACCAGTTGAGATTTTAAGCGCAGGTAATGTAGCGATCATCCCTGATAACGACGTAAAGCAGCGGCTAGCCAATTTAGAGGAAAGGCTAGCCAGTATAACCATGCTAGAGGAGAGGATAGAGCAGTTGGCTAGCCAGCAAGCTAGCCATTTAGAAAGCTTGGGGGAGTTAGCCGCCTGAGAACCGAGAACGAATCTCTCAGGCAGCAAGTGGAAGCGCAGACAGCAGTTGAAGGTGATCTGAACGCCAAAATCCAGGAGCTGGAGAAGCACAATCAGGAATTAGGGGGTCAGCTCGAAGCGGTCAAGAAAGAATTAGTTGATGTCGAGACAGAAAGGGAAAATGTCCGGCACACGCTCGATGCAGTTAACCTCAACCTTTCCAATCTAAAAACTGAAAGCGTAAGTAATGAGGTGGAGTTGGAACGCCTGGGAACTGAGAATGCAGCACTCAGGCAAGAACTAGAAGCGATCGCCTCGCCAATACCAGAGGAAACTATACCGAGCGCTATTACTGACGTAGCTGTAGGGGGTGATGTCGAGGTTGAAAAGTTAAGTGAAGCGATCGCCTTTCCTGCTACAGCTTCTCCTCAGGAAGTCATAAAAACAAAAACAGCTAAAAAGCCGCGCAACCCCGTCGAAATTCCAAACAAGGATGTTATAACCTCAATGTTGGACAAACCTTGTTGTGTTCAATGCGGCGAATGCGAAAAAATTGGAGTTAACACAAAGCTTGTCCTCAAGCCGGGTAAACCAGGTGAAGCAGACAGTTACTCACAAAGATGGGAGTGCAAGAAGTGCAAGAAGACGTGGACAAGAAAGGCAGAAGTCGCTGCTGAATTAACAACTACATCCTTATAAGACAGTTTGTTGCAAGCCGGGGAGGAATAAGATCCGAGTGCTAGGTTGAGGGAATTCTGCTAAGGTCTTGCCGTCCGAATATAGAGAGCAATAGCATAAAAGCCCCTAGCTACTCGCTGCTAAGGGCTTCTAAAAACAAAGTTTCAAAGGAAATGAATAAACTTCAAAAGTATGTTTACTTATGCCTTGACTGTACCTTTTTGTTGCTGTTTACGCTTCAGTAGTGAACCAGCACCTAGAGTACCAAAAGCCAATAAACCTAATGCAGAAGCAGGTTCGGGAACACTGGTCGGATTTTCATCTCCAGCTAGTGTTATATCACCAGTAAAGGTTGTTTGGTAATCTCCGTTCCCATATAACACATTAAAATCTGTTTGAATCCCGGCAATAACCTCATCAACGGTGAACAAGTAATCTGAAATTGCTAGCTTGTAATTTCCTGTATCTAAAAATAGTGATAAATAGGAATCAAGCGAACTCGTACTACCGTCTGAGAAACCGTAAGGATTATCATCATTGCTAGCAATAAAATCACTCGTGTCGAGCGAACCATTATTGCTAAAAAGATAAAGTTGAGAATCCAGTTCCGAAGGTCCGTTTCCAAAGTTAAAACCGTACGCTAAAACATCTATTGTTACTATGCCTGCTGTATTAACAGTAAAATTATAAAAATCAACAGTGGTAGTTTGTATGTCCGGCTTAGTAATACTGCCTTTTACAAGGGTAGCTGCTTGTGCTACTTCTCCTATCCCCAAGGCGATAAAAGTTGAGAATGTAGCCGCTATTGACAATTTCTTGAATAAAGAAGCAATAATCATATTTTCTCTCACTGGTGAACTTCTGCTTATTACTCGGCTCAAAAAATTGGAATTTATGCAAACCTCTGATTACTGGTTAAAAAACTTCACACAAAATTGCACACTACTGGCAGATGGAAGAAGAAGGATTAATTAGTGCTTGGGATAGCGATCGCCCCACCAGCTAATAACCAATAAAAAAGCCCCCACGGTTTTCTAGCAGGGGCTTTTTATTTTATGTATCCATTGGGACAAGCAGAGGGAACCCGTCGTTCAAAAAAGTGGGGAGTGCTTTGACGCAAGATTCGGGTTAGTTAAAGCATTCAGGAGATATGAAGTCTTGGCGAACCCAGCCACGAGCGCCACTTTTAGGAAAACCAACCCTGTACCAAGAAGAACCTTGGCGATCCTCGGCGACTGCTAAATCTTGAGGGGTACCACCGGAGGTTCGTAATATGTGAACGCGATCGCCCACAAGTCCATAACCTTGCTGCTTAAAGTTTGTGCCAGGGCCGGTACGCAAATTAACCCGCGTCCTTGGGGTTTTACCAGTTAGCGTTGCCGCGCAATAAGACATTTCACTTTGAGGAATTTTTGACTGTGCAGAAGCCGGTGCTGCTGACAGTATCAAAGTAGCTACAAGCCCAGTGAAAGCAACTACTTGAGTCTTGACTAAAGCACTCTTAACGATTCTCATATTTTCCTCAAACTAACTAATTTAAGACTTTCGGCAGATTGTCCAATCTCCGGTTATGTTTTACTCCAATAGAACTCAAGCTCTTTCCAGGAAATTAACCTGTGGGATGTGCGATCGCTGCTGAATCAACAACTACATCCTGACCATCCTTGCAAAACAGTTTGTTGCAAGCTGGGGAGGAATAATATCCGAGTGCTAAGTTGAGGGCATTTTACCCCCCTCATCGCCATGAAACCAAAGCCGATCTACTTCGTCCTCGCCACCGCTGCTGCCTTCGCCGCCTATTTTGTGAATAAGTCTGTTGAGCTACCCGAACCCTCTCCGGTAGCTCAACCAACACCTAACGGGGATGGCAAAGTGACGCAAGCGGAGTACGGAGAGCGCTGGCCTTTCACCGTACCAGAGGGAATAATGGACTGCGTTTCTCGTGCTGATGTAGTGCTGCGAGTTGGTGAGGATGTTTATGCAATCAACGGAACAGCACGAGAGAAAGCGAAGCTGGGAGGAGAGTACAAGGATTTAGCCCAAATCTGGCGCGACCAAACTGCGGACGTTGGCGGCAAGGTGGGTATACCAGGTGAATTGATGAAAAAGGGTTTGAAAATTTGTGAAGCTAAAGCTGGAACGTAGCAACAAGTCAGCGATCGCCCAATACCAACGAAGAAGCCCCCACACAATTGCAGGGGCTTTTCAATGACTCGAACGAGTGGGATTCTACTCCCTGCGCTCCAATGCCGATCCACTAGCTCCCAGCGCAAAGCCCAACACCAAAGCAGCCTTAAGCTGTCACGGGCTGAACAAACAGCGCGATACTTCCGATCAACGACGCCATGAATACACCCCAGCCTAAGCACCGGGCTGAACGATAGAGCGGGTTTATGCGCCGTCTTGCGAGTCTTACTTCTGCTTCTACCCTTAAGGTTTCGGCGTGGAAGTCTTCCAGAGATTTGAACTCTTTTTTCAGATGACCTTGAAGGGCAGCACCCTTAAGCGCTCGTTTGGGTTTGGGTTGTGTCATGGCTTGTTTACCTTATTACCTTCGAGTTACTTTCAAGACTGTTTAATTGCCGTCTGTACCGGGTCTGGTGGACTTGTCGCGTAGGGTTGTCGCGTTGCCCTTGTAAATCTGTCGCGTAGTTGTCGCGTAAGGTTGTCGAGTGGCTTGTCATGCTTGTCGCGTCGTACATGACAAGCTACGCGACAGCTAGTTAGACAGGAACGCGACAGAGGAGTGAGCCTTGTCTTCCTCATCAATTTGCCCATACCCCATGTCTGCTAGCAGCCCTAAGTATTGATGAATTTGTTCGCTACCTTTCCCTTTCAAACACCCGAAATTTTTGCGTTGAATTTCACGAACAGTTACCCAATCATCCTTCTCTTTCGCGAATAACCAAATGCTTTTAAGTGGTTCTTTCAGTCCGTCTGAAAGCTTTAGCTCAGTAGTTGTTTCAGTGGGTGCGACAGCTTCTAATTCTGGCGTCTCCTCGGTAATGGCTTGGGGTGCCGTTACTGGCTGCTGTATCGTCGTCGGCATTGATTGAGGTAGCATCCCCATCAACAATTCTTCGGTTAGCCAGTCAGGGATTTTTCCTTCCTCCCTAGTGCCATCTAGCCATTGAATCCGGAATTTACCCGTAGGTTGGATAGTCTCCAGCCCATCGGCACCAATGGTCTTTTCTCCTACCGCCTCGACTCGCACGGTGCCTTCAAGAAAAACAGTTACGAGTCCTTTGCTGCCTGGTAAGAATGCCTGAGTTTCACCATGAACGATGAACACCGGGTACTCACCAAATTTCATTGTTTCGCGCAGGCATGAGGTCAAGACAGCAGTAAGAACCTCTTCTTCTACAACTCTGTCCATCAACCCGAACTCGTCCCAGATTGTCGTGATTGAATTGACATCCCCGGCTTCTACGCGCTGCGCTAATCCGGCCCACTCTTTTCTGATAGCTGGGTAATCTCGCTTACCGTTACTGATGCCTACAATCTGGAAGGCAGCAGGATAGGAGTTTGTTGGTTCGTGATGTGGCGTGGAAGCGATCGCCCAATGATTGGGCAGCAGAACCAGTCGCAACAATGCCAGCTTCTTTACCAATGTCGTTTTACCTGAACGCTGGACACCGACGCAGCGGATTGGATGGGACTTAACCAGACTGAGAAAGGCTGGGCACTGCTGACGTAGGGCTTTAAGCAGTTCCTCTTTAGTCTGCGGAGGGCGAATCGCAGGAACTGGTTGAATAGGTTGAGCGTTTGAGGACATGCCATTTGGTACTTGAGGGCGATCGCTTTCAGGATTTACCAGCGGCATTGAATCGGCGGGCTGACCGTTCTGCTCAGTCATCGGCAGACCTGGGCGTTCAATTGTCCTTGCTGGGACATCGATTGCTTCCGACTCCTCTTCTTTTACTGGTTTAGGACTACCTCTCCTCAACCGATTCACAGCGCCGATGTCATTCAAACCAACGGCAATCACGACCAACGCCAGGGGCACGCCTGCGATCGCACTGCCGACGAACGCCGCTGCCAGAGAACAGACAGCAATCACCCCCTGGTCTTTCGTGATGCGGCCCAGTCCTAGCGGCTCTTGTCCAAAATCATTTTCAAACTGGATATCATTTGCAATTTGAGCTAGCTTGTTCTCTTGCATTTCATCCTCCTAAAAATAAAGCCCCCAGCAAAGTTTTTGGGGGCTGATACCGCATGAATTAAACGGGATTACCGGAAGTTAGCTTGAATGTTCTTGCGGAGGTTGAACACCATTTCAAAGCTGAACATGGTGACTAAGAACAATACCAAAGTCCACCACAGAATCAAACTACTATCCCAGTTAGGAGCGTCTTCCACTATTGCTTGTACGCCGCCTTCATAGGGGGGGAATCGTAAGAAACAAATAATCGCTTCAAATCCGTAGGCGATCCAGCGATTCCGATACGCTTCATCTGTCGGATTTTCCACCAGGGAAGGTAGTATCTCTTTCAACTGGCACATTCCCCACATCACAATTGCCATGAAAGGGATGATATTTGCGAACCCCCATTCAATCCATCCACCAAGAAAGGGGACTCTTACTAAAGAGTCGAGGAAAGGAATATTAGTTAATTCCTTGCTGATGTGTCGTGCAAGTTCAATCCACGGTTGTACATTTAAAAGCCCAACAAACCCAATCGTTCCCCAAACTAAAATCTTAGCGATGAGCCGTGCATTGATATGAAACTTGTTGGGGTTTCTGGGTACCCCTCCACTGTATGAATAAGTTGATTGAGGTGCTTGACCTCCCCCAGTTTGTGAATATCTAGCCATCTCGTTTACCTCTGACTTAGTAGTTGTTTAAATTCTTCTTGGTCTGTCATCGTGATACGTGCAATGTCAGTGATTGTCCCGTTGTCGCTGACAATGGCAGTGTCACCAAGGCTGTTGCAGATAAAGGCTCCAGGGCGCAAAGTTTGCGATAAGCGGGGATTCATTACCCTGGTTCCTTCACTGAAATAATCCTCTCTAGTCGTCTTCGCTGTCCTTACTAAAATGCAGTTGTTGCGGTATCTATCGAGGGCAACCTTAGACAGCTTCTCAGCCATCCGTGCCTTGGTTCGGTTCTGCCGAATGTAGTCGTTGAAGCTGGACTGTTCCTGCCTGATTGATTCGCTTTTCTCAAGGGAACCTCTCACACGTTCGCCATTGGAAAGAAGGATTAAGGCGGCAGATGCTAGGAGAATATGAGAAGTTTTTAGCTTCATCTTCAGACTCCCAAAACTGCTGCCACCGACATCAAATCTGATTCCTCATCGGTGAGGGTTGTGTAGCGATCACCTTGTTGGCAAAACGAGCCTGGGGTAGCGAAATTGCCCTGGTTGGGATAGCAGTCTAGGCAGAAATCAAACTGGTTGTGACCTGTCATCCAGTCAGACCAAAACAAATCACCCGGTTCCCAGTCGAGCTTCCAGGGGAAATCACACTCAACACTTGGCTCTGGTGCGCCTGGGAGAGGTGTCCAGTGCATCGTGAAACATATACCTGCATCCACACCCGATTGTTCTTTTTGCAGGAATTCAAACGCTAGAAAAAACTCAAAGCTTGGGTAGGCTTCAAGCGATCGCTCTAACCACTCGGTTAGTTGTTCTCGTCCAAAGATGAGTAGCGCCAAATCACCTTCAATTTCAAAACCTTGGCAGGCAATCCAGTTCAGGATGCGGAAGCGTTGTTCTGGGCTGAGATTGCCGTGCTGGTGGTGCTGAATTAGGTTTTGGTCTTCTGGCGTCAGACTGTCGGTGTGCGTGCCGATGCGATAAAGCAGGTCATCACTGGGCTGCTGGTTGTAGCGGCGAATGCACTCCGTAACATAACCCCAGTTGATCGAGTCGGCTGAGTTTCGTTGCCCCCTCCCCGGATGATCGCCAAGGTTGGTGGTGATGCGCTGTGCCGCTGCCCGAACTCCTGGGTCTGCGATGCGATCGATAATTGGCTGTGGGTCGCTGCCTCGGTGGAAAGATTCTTCCAGTGCCATTGCCGTGTCTAGGTCGATGCAATGTGCGAGGTACTGCCCGGATGGGAATCCCACTTCAAAGTCTGTCATGATTGAAAATGTCTCCTTGTTGATTGGGGAGCCAGTGCCAGCGGCTTGGCCGGCAAAACTTTGCCGCTGGTGACTGACAAAAATTTTTAGTTTTGGTCGGGTGAGGTAGCAGGACTTTCGGACGATTGCACACTACCTTTCGGGCGTAGAACCTTCAAAATGCTCGTTACGTCAGCTTGAATGTCATCTATGCGATGGAGAAGCTCGCATTGCGAATTCTTCCCCCATGTGTCGCCACTAGCATTAATGCGTTCAAGTTCAGTGAGGATCATTTCTAGACAGTCTGGGACTTGATCTTCAGGTACGGGCAGGCTCAGGTCCTTTTCAGGTGCAAGGCCTTGAAAAGAGCTGTCATTCGGCTCACGATACTCTACGAGATACACCCAGCCAGTGCCTTGCAAATGGTCCAGATCCGGATTCAGTAAGAAGCCCACAACTGTTCGTCGGCTGATGTGTGGGATGTGAGAAATTGAGTCATCAAAACGAACTAAAACTTCAGTACCCAATCCATATTTTGGTTGTGGAATGTTGCTTGCGTGTTGCATCTTTTTAACCTGTTTGTGGTGGTTATAAGATGCACTTCTGATGACCGATACGCTACAAGTCAATCGGACTTGACAAGTCGATTTCTGGCTGCGGGATTGCGAAGTTATCGACTGGAACTGCCAGCGCTGACAGCTCAACTTGGTGAGGATTAGATTGCCACCAAGCAATAAAATGTTTGCCGTAGCGACTCAATAACAAGCTGATAACTTCGCTGGTCGAGCCGCAACAAGTAACTTCCTTAATTTCGTCAGCGATTGGCTTAACTTCCGGAGAAAGAACTACACGGATTTGTGATGCCATTGAGTTACTCCTGCGCCATCCCGTAGAGGCTAATTAGCTGAGCGAAATTAGGGACGCTGGGGTGACTGGCAATTTTAAACCGTCCCTTGGTTGCCTCAACTAAAGGCTGTGCTAAGGATGCAGAGCCGCCAATAATCAGCACTTCTCCCAAGTCAGAAAGCTGCGTTGTCCAGGCTACCTTTAGCTTGCTGCGAATCTCCCCAATCCACTGCTCGCGGCACTTCTGGAAGATTGGCTCAAAGCTGACTTCGGTGGTGCCGTAGAGGAAAGAGCCATCAGCGATCGCATCCATAATCAGTCGCAGTTCCGGTGAATAACCCAGTTGCGGTAACAGCGCCCCTGCGATTTTCTGTGCTAACTGGTGTGTCCCCGGTAGCACACTGTCAGCCGTACGAATCATTGTCCCGTTGGGAGCATAGAGCCGACCGATACCAGTTCCACCGCCTAAATCGAGGATGCCGTTAACCTTGTTTGGCGCTCGAAATAGTCCTTTAGCTTTGGCGAATTTGTAAGCAGGTCGGGTTTCATCGCACGGCTCAACCTGGCGAATAGTGGCGACAATATCGACACCGTTGCGAGTAAAATCTTTCACGCCCTCGACTTTCTTAATGGCAGCGATCGCTTGCTTGTTTCGGCTATCTGGCAGCGCTACCGGCATGACTTCAATTAGGACTTGGTTTTGTCCTGGATTCGGTTCAATTGCCGCCAGTGCTAAGAGCCAAGCAAGTTCGCATTTATCACTTTCAAAAACTGGCTTTCCTCCTAGTTCTGCTGCTAATTGACCGATAACATAACGGCGTCCATCGACAGCAATAACAACTGATTTTTCATCAGGTTCAGCGTCCTCCCAAGACTCCAATTCTTTGATAACTGAGGGCAAAATTTTCACCCGACCGAGCGGATCGAAATACTTGATGAAGCGGTTGCCACCATCCAAGGGGACTCGCTTCCTTAAAAAGACGTTAGGTGGATGCCCGAAACCGTTAAACGGCTTCTCCGAGGCTATGAGCATTGTGCTTAGTTCCTTGTGCGAATGAGTTAAAAGCTTTGCGTGTTGGGCGTTTAAGGCGCTTTTGTTCGGGCTGTAAGGGCGTTGGGCGCTTGCGACCGTACCAGGTGCCTTCAGTGCCGTATCGCGTCTATGTCTGCTACGATAGCACATAAGAAGCTAAAAGATGCAAATAGCTTCTATTAGCTTCTTAAGGGATTCCTGAAACACGTAAAGAATAAGATATGAAAGAAGACCAAATTTTAGATTCTGTTGTGGCGCAAAAAGACCGTATTTCAATTGATGTCGGCGACCTTAGAGAAGAAATTGAAACGTGTCGAAACGACGCGGCATGGGCAGAGCTACCCCTATCAGCAAAAATCAGAGTGCTGATAAAGGAGAGGCTTGAACAAATGAAAGCAGCTGGTAAAGGAGAATGATGGGGAGCGATCACACTGATGAGGGTGAGTGATCGCAGGGATATTGTTCACCCACAAGGCAGGGATAGGGCAGTGACGGAAGGCTATCTAGTGGCAAATGACATAACAATTGGCTCTATTCCCGCCCTTTGCAAGGAGCAACAATGGAAGGCGACCGCGCCTCAAAGGACTGGCGACTAGAGTATACGCATCACATTTATATAGGAGCTATCACTATTTATGGCGACTCAGGGGAAGCTTGAATTAACCATAAAGATTTCGGAGTTCCCAGCCGACGTGAGGACCGTTGAGAACGGTTGGAAGTCTTTCGAGATTGATTGCGACGGGCAGATTGTTAGCGTAACTGTAAAGCCCAAAGTTTTTAAGAAGCTAGAACAAGCACAAACCGACTACCCCATGTGGGTTGCCGCGATCGCTGGGAAGATGGGCGAGGCTACAGGGCAGGGCTTTGTGTTGAACGAGCCAGCCATTCAGGTTTTTGAGAAGGTGCGATTCGTTGCCTAGTGAATCACGGTACTCAGTCCGTACATAACTAAGCCAGCTAACAATAGCTGAACTTTCAGATTGATATAGGTGAAAATCTTATC
>NZ_JACJOQ010000354.1:0-14974 GCF_014695635.1 Coleofasciculus sp. FACHB-712
AGCGATCGCTGTCTGTGCAAGGTAGCCAATTGCGAAATCTACCGCAACATCAAACGAGCGATCGCCGTCTTTGCATTCTTAGGCTGAGTTCCCCTTAAGCATGACTGTTTTTGCAGATTTAGCGTGTCGCAGGCAATACAGTTTGCTGTGCTGTCTTGGGAATTTCAACAGCGTATGGAGGCAAGGAGAAAGTAGCTGAATTTTCGAGGGAGACGCGATCGCCTTTAGATCGCCTTTGTTGGGTGCAACGTGCCGTAAACTCTGCATCGGTGAAGCCAAGCCAGAACATCATCCCTGCTGTTTAGTAATTCAGGAAAGTTGATATTTGTGAATATTCCCTAGGGGGTAATCAAATTAGGTTAAATTTAGGTTAAGGTAACATCTACAAGAGATTTTGAAATTAAGACTCAATGTCATAAAAAGATAGCCATGATTAATCCTGACCAAGCGAGCAAAAACAGCTTTCTTTACCCTCAAAGCCGCTATTACGGCTCATTTACGCCCGAACAACTCGCTTTTAATGCCAATTTGCAAGAGTTTGCTCATAAAGTTGGCTACATTTCTGCTCTAGAGACCGGAGGCAAGCTTGCTCCCGAACAGGCATATGAACAAGTGAAGCGTCTCTGGAAACAGTTGAAACAGAGCAAGAAGGCACTCTCGATTGGTGGAGATCGACCCTCAGAAATAAGATAGTTTTTAGAGAGTCGCATTATAAAACTGATACAAGCCAGTTGAGCAATGGAATTGCTGAATACCCCTTTTGTTGTCAAAGCGTCATTGAATGGCTAGATAGGAACTGATGACAAAAGTGTTGGTGATTGAAGATGAAGAAGTCATCCGTGAGAGCATCCTAGACATCCTGATTGAAGGAGAATTTATTGCCATTGGTGCTGAAAATGGCAGCATCGGAGTGCAATTGGCAAAAGAATTGCGTCCCGATTTGATTTTATGTGATGTGAGAATGCCAGAACTTGATGGGTACGAAGTTCTCAGGGCGCTTCGTTCCGATCCGGTTACAGCTCCAATTCCCTTCATCTTTCTCACGGCTGATACTACTGAAAACTTCTTTCACCAAGGGCAACTCTTAGGTGCAAACGGTTATCTTGCTAAACCGTTTACAACTGCTTTACTTTTAAAAGCGATCGCTACTCATATGAGAAAATAATCCGACTTTCTTATTCTTAAGCAGGTGATTGGGAATGTGTATTTAAATTTACGACTAAAGGGGGAGGTGGAGCCTCTCTTTTTTTGTCTTTAGGCAGATGCCAGTAAATGAGGAAAGTTTGGCATGAACAAGCGGCTATTTCTCATTGCTTTCTCATCACGCCTGTAGACTTTCAACGCATACTTGTAGAGAGAGTGCAGGAAGCAACGCCGTGGAAAAAACGGAAAAACAGAAGATGCTGGCAGGCGAGCTATATCTAGCGTCTGACCCGGAACTCGCTGCTGGAAGCAAACGGGCGTCTCGTCTATTAAGAATGTACAATGCGACAACTGAGGAAGAGCTAGAGTTGCGATCGCAAATTCTCAACGACTTGTTCGCTCAGGTAGGCTCAACGGTTCAAATTGTACCTCCATTTCACTGTGACTACGGTAGCAATATTTACGCTGGCAACGGGTTGTACATGAATTATGGATGCGTAATTCTAGACTGCAATACCGTTTATATCGGTGACAATGTTTTGTTTGGTCCCTACGTGCAAATTTACACCGCCTATCATCCGACCGATCCTGAAATCCGTCAAACAGGTCTAGAACTCGCCGCACCCATTAATATTGGCAATAATGTCTGGATTGGAGGCGGCACTATCATTTGTCCAGGGGTAACAATTGGCGACAACACCACAATTGGAGCTGGCAGTGTTGTTGTTAAAGATATTCCTGAAAATGTTGTGGCTGCTGGAAATCCCTGTCGCATTATTCGACCAGCAACTTAAATTTTTGTTGAGTTTAATTAGAATTCATTAGAAAATTTTTAATCATTTAACAGTAGGATGACTCCAGAAGAAACTAGATTACAAGAAGACCGCGATCGCAAAGCTCATTGGCGGCGATGGGGGTCTTATTTGAGCGAACGACAGTGGGGAACGGTGAGAGAAGATTATAGTCCTGATGGCTCGGCTTGGGACTATTTTACTCACGATCAGGCTCGTTCTCGCGCTTATCGCTGGGGAGAAGATGGGATTGCCGGAATTTCGGATAACCATCAGCGACTTTGTTTTGCGATCGCGCTTTGGAATGGAGAAGATCCGATCCTTAAAGAAAGGCTTTTTGGCTTAACTGGGAAGGAAGGAAATCATGGCGAGGATGTCAAGGAATATTACTTTTATCTTGACAATACTCCCACTCATTCTTACATGAAATGTCTTTATAAATATCCACAACAAGCCTTCCCTTATACTCAACTCGTTGAAGAAAATAAGTGTAGAGGTTATCAAGATCGAGAATTTGAATTACTTGATACTGGAGTTTTTGATTCTGATGCCTATTTCGATATTTTTGTTGAGTATGCCAAAGCTTCACCAGAGGATATTTTAATTCAAATTAGTGCTATCAACCGAGGAACTGAAGAGAAAACGCTGCATCTTCTCCCGACTCTCTGGTTTCGTAATACCTGGTCTTGGAATAATTCTGAAGATAAGCCCAAAATCAAAAAGCTCAAAAGTGACGATAATCTAAGTATTTTAGAAGCTACTGAAGCAACGCTGGGCGAACGCTGGCTTTATTGTGAGGGGAATCAGGGTGCGGAAACGCCGCCCCTACTGTTGTTTACAGAAAATGAAACAAATCAGGAAAGATTGTTTGGGGTAAATAATCCCTCGCCCTACGTAAAAGATGGGATTAATAATTATATTGTCAGCGGTCAAAAAGATGCTGTAAATCCTAACCAAATAGGAACTAAATTTGCCGCTAATTATAGATTAAGAATTGCTGCGGGCGAAACCAAGGTGATTCGACTACGACTAACTGATTCACCTGACTTTGCAGAACCATTTGGTGCGGATTTTGACACAGCTTTCCAAAATCGCAAACAAGAAGCTGATGAATTTTACGAAAAAGTTACTTCTCCTTGTTCGCTAACAGAAGACAGGCAAAATTTGCAGCGGCAAGCTTTCGCGGGAATGTTGTGGAATAAGCAATATTATTACTATGTTGTAGAAGAATGGTTAAAAGGCGATCCGATTCATCCATCACCCAAGTCGCGGCAAAGCATTAGAAATTCTGAGTGGATTCATCTTTTCAATGATGACATTATTTCCATGCCGGACAAGTGGGAATATCCTTGGTTTGCAGCCTGGGATTTAGCCTTTCATGTCATTCCCTTAGCAACAATCGATCCGGATTTTGCTAAGCGGCAACTCGACAGGTTGACGCGGGAATGGTATATGCATCCCAATGGTCAATTACCAGCCTATGAATGGGATTTCAGCGATGGTAATCCGCCAGTTCATGCTTGGGCAGCATTCCGCATTTACAAGATTGAACAAAAAATGTATGGTCGCGCTGATAAGAAGTTTTTAGAGCGCGTATTTCAAAAGTTACTGCTTAATTTTACCTGGTGGGTGAACCGCAAAGATATCGGAGGGAAAAATGTATTTCAGGGAGGTTTCTTAGGAATGGATAACATTGGTGTCTTTGACAGAAATGTAGAACTTCCTACAGGCGGAAACCTAGAACAGTCTGATGGTACAAGTTGGATGGGAATGTACTGTCTAAATATGCTAGCGATCGCGCTAGAGTTAGCGCAAGAAAATTCCGCTTACGAAGATATCGCTAGCAAATTTTTTGAACACTTCCTTTATATCGCTGATGCGATGAACTGTATGGGCGATGCGGAGACATCTCTATGGGATGAAGCTGATGGTTTTTACTACGATATGCTGCATTTACCCGATGGTAGCTATTTGCCCCTAAAAGTGCGTTCAATGGTAGGACTGATTCCCCTATTAGCAGTTGCTACTATCGAACCTGAAATGTTGGAGAAGCTTCCAGGTTTTCAACAACGAATGCAATGGTTTATCCAAAATCGCCCGAACCTGAAACAAAATGTCGCGTGTATGGAAACGCCTGGAGTTGGTGCTAGAAGATTACTCGCGATCGCTTATCGAGATAAACTCCGCCGGATCTTAGAGAAAATGCTCGATGAAAATGAATTCTTAAGCCCCTATGGGATTCGCTCCGTTTCAAAATTTCATGCGAGTAATCCATACATTTTTGAGGTAAATGGAGAAGAATACCGGGTAGATTATGAACCCGCAGAATCCAGGAGCGGCTTATTTGGGGGAAATTCTAACTGGCGCGGGCCTATCTGGTTTCCGATTAATTATTTAATTATTGAAGCTCTTCAAAAATTTCATTACTACCTGGGTGATGATTTCCAAGTCGAGTGTCCCACAGGTTCTGGTCAAATGATGAATCTCTGGGAAGTTGCGACAATATTGTCGCAAAGGCTAATCCGAATTTTCCTTCAGGATGAATCAGGTCAACGCCCCGTTTATGGCGATTCGGAAACCTTTCAAAATAATCCCCATTGGCGCGATTTAATTCTGTTCTACGAATATTTTCATGGCGATAATGGCGCAGGACTGGGCGCTAGTCATCAAACTGGCTGGACAGGTGTAGTCGCTAAACTCATTCAGCAATGCGGCGAATACGGCGGACAAAATCAAGCTTCCAAACCTGCTCAAAAATAGGCTGAACGGTGAACTATTATCAGTAGCAGGGTGATTCAGCTTACTACTGCAAACTGGACGGGCAAAGTGTTGGGAATTGGAAAACTGGGTAAACCGGAATTCAAGGCTGGAGTCAAATGGTTAGCTTGGTCAGCAGGTCTAGCAGTAGCAAGCGTAGGAGGTTGGCTAGTTTATGGGTTGCTGCTAAATCGCTCCAGCGATCCGGTGGCGGTGCGTTTGGTAAAAGTAGAGCGAGGCACCGTTGAGAACACGATCAATGAAAGTGGCGTGGTTGAATTAGGCGGTCAGCAAACCCTCAAATCCCCAGCGGAAAGCGCTGTGGAACGGGTGTTAGTACAACTTGGCGATCGCGTTCAAGCTGGTCAAAAACTGATCGTTCTGCGCGACACTAAGCAAGAAACTAGCCTCGACGCCCAGCAGTTGGAGATTACTAAACAGGAACTCACTTTGGCACGCAGTCGCCAGAAAGTTGAAGAAGCCCAGGAAAGGCTAACAACTGCCCGAAGAGAACTCCAAAATCGTGTCAATCAGCAGGCGGCAATTCGGAAACAGGAACTTAGCATCAAACGCAATCAGCAGAAGATTTCCGAAGCTCAGGAAAAGCTAACGGCTGCCCAACAGGAACTCAAGCAGCTGCAAGTCCTCGCTGACAAAGGCTTCATTCCAGCCAACGAACTCCAGAATCAGCAAGAACAAGTCCGCGATGCCCAGTCTGCTTTACGAGATGCTCAGTTAGAAGCGAGTACAAGTAACTTAGAACTCCAGAGCCTTCAGCAGCAGCGTCAAACTGACCAGCAAGAAATCTTAGACAAGGTGGCGACTGCACAAACTGAACTGCGGCAGGCACAATTAGAAGTCGCTACCACCAGTCGGGACATCCAGATGAAGGTGCTGGAAATCAAAAATCTTCAGCAGCAACTCCAAAACAACATCGTCACTGCACCCATTCAAGGGAAAGTTCTCAACATCATGGTTAAGAATGGGAATGGCGTCAACATTGGGAATGACCTGCTGACTTTAGGCGATCCGACACAAGAGTTGGTGAAACTCAATCTTTCCACGCTGAATGCTGCCAAAGTGAAGAGCAATCAACGTGTCCGCATTAGTGTGATTGGTCCCGATGCGAAGAAATTTACCGGACGAGTGCAAAGCTTGTATCCCCAAGCGATCGCTAGCACTTCTAGCAGCAGCGAGCAGGAAAGCCAATCCGGACAAGCCACGGTGCCTGCAACTGTCAAGCTTGACCAACCCACCCGCAGATTAATTCCTAGCAGCCAAGTCAGCGTCGAAATCATTTTGCAGCAGCGCCAGAACGTCGTGGTTTTGAATACGGAAGCCATACAGCGCTCTGGTTCTAAACCCTTTGTCTGGGTACGAGATCAAGGCAAGGCGCAAAAACGGGACGTATCTTTGGGGCTAGAGGGATTAACAACCGTAGAAGTGACTTCAGGTTTGCAACCGGGGGACTCCGTGGTGCTGCCCCCACCGGATGCTTCCTTAGAGCCAGGAACGCCGGTTATTGTTCAAGAGAAATTAGAAAAGAAAGATGAAAAGTGATTGGTAATTGGTAATTGGTAATCGGTAATTGGTAATTAATATCCTTGCTCTCATGCTCAGCCTGGGAAACAGAAAAAAGAAACATGAGAAGTAATTGGTAATTCCTAATTTTTAAGTTGATATGAGCCTCTCCCCCTTCGACCTCCTCGCGCTCACCTGTAACTCGCTACGCAGTAACCCTGTGCGTTCAACCCTTACCACTTTGGGCGTTTTTATGGGTGTAGCAGCAGTCAGCGCCACGCTTCAAGTGGGCAGCATCAGTCGAGCGGTAATTGCCAAGCAACTCGCTGAGAGAGACGCCCCTCAAGTCTCTGTCTACATGAATGGGGAACTCCGGTCAGAAGACATGGAATACTTGCGACAGCGGCTAGAGGGCGTGCGGGCAATCAGTGCCTCTAGTGGGTTCTATCCGAATCCTCAAACCTTATTTCAGGATGAAGAAGCCCAACCTAATATGAGGTCTGTTACTCAAGACTTTCTGCTCACGTCGGGAAAGCAATTGGTAGCGGGGCGCTTCTTCACTCCTGCCGATTTTGAAAACTATCGCCCTGTCGTGGTGCTCGATCAATTTTTAGTAGACAAACTTTTTAAAGGTCAGAAAGCTGTTGGAGAAACCATTTATGCCAATTCAAGACCCTACGTCGTTGTCGGGGTCGTGCCAACCGTTACCCCATCTTTTGGGGAACCTGAAGGTGAGGTATTGATACCGATGTCGTTTTACTACGCCCTGACGGGTAGCCGCGACCTTGGCTCCTTCAAGATACGCCCTTACAAAATAGAAGACTTAGAAGATTTGGCAGACAAAGCCAAGCAACTGATGGAGCAGCGCTTCCCAGGCAAAGAGGTTTATGCCTGGAACAACGTAGACGAAATCTTGGCGCAGCAGCAAACCTTGGAAATGGCATCCAATGGGCTGACAGCCGTGGGAATCATTTCGCTACTCATCGGTGGCGTCGGCATTGCCAATATCACAATCGCAGCAGTAATGGAGCGTACCCCAGAAATTGGGCTGAGGCGGGCAATTGGGGCAAAAAGGCGGGACATCTTGCTGCAATTTATTCTGGAAGCGGCAATCCTGAGTTTATTGGGGGGAACTGCCGCTATTATCTCGGTGCATGGCTTGACGATGGTTGTCGCCGAAACTTTTAAGTTACCTTACGAATTTGAAAGCAAGACGGCTGCTTTGTCCCTAGGATCTGCACTCTTGGTAGGAGTAGGCGCTGGATTTTTGCCTGCTGTGAGAGCTAGTCGGCTCGATCCCGTGAAAGCACTGCGTAACTCTTAGCCTCACTAATAGGCATTGTGTCAAGCTGCCCAATTTCAGATTTTGGATTAAATGGGCAATTGTTCCATCTAAAATCTAAAATCAACCAGCTAAAAGCTACCCGCGATCATGCACAAGCACGACAACCCAAATGCCCAACCTCCAGTTTCTAGCGGTAGGTTTTTACCCCCTATCCGCTCTTCTTTTGGGGGTGTGGTTCTGCTTGTGACTGCAACTTTAGGCACGACATTAACGTTAGCCGTCCTTCTTAAGCTTCATTCAACGGCGGTAAGAGCGACGACTGCTAATGCTCGGACAGCGGCTCAGACACAGACGCCGGAACTCGCACGCCCGATTATGGTTCCGCCAACGGATAGAGCAAAGCTCAAAACGGCTCCAGTCTCAGAAAGTCCGGGGGTGAACATAGGCAAAGCAATAGTTTTAGGGGGAACTGGTGTAAAGAATGCGATCGCTCCTTCTTCTCTTTCCCCACTCGCAACTAAAACCAGTCCAACTTTTACGCTTAACGCCCAGCCAAGACAATTCCCACCCTCTCCAACTACTAGCCCGCCTTTACAAGGAGAGTTGGAGGGATCTAGTATCCCCCCATCGGCAAAAAGTATTCACCCCCAATCTTCGCCTCCCGTTGCCGCATCCCGGTCAATTTTAAAGGTGTTCTCTGGAGCCAGGAAACCAGCCGCTTTATTAGCTCAAGCGCAACCAAAACCCAACCAACAAGAAACCGTAACAACTGGGCGAGGGATTCAATTAACCCTAGCTGATGTTGTTATCTTGGTATTGCAAAACAATAAAGATATCAAAAACGCTTATTTAGAAAGAATCGCCCAAAGACAAGACTTAGCAGTGGCAGAAGATAGATTTGTCCCTGATTTTACGCCTAGATTATCATTTAATCTCGATCGCTTTGGTTCGGGTGGAAACACTAGCACGAATAGCGATCTTGGTGTTGGTGCCACTGTTGAGGTCACGGTTCCTACGGGAGGTAGGCTGAGTTTTGGTTGGGAAACGAACGGTCAAACGTCAAATATAAATAATTTCAATGTTGATAGAGATAACAATCTATTTGGCTCAAATCTTCAGCTACGTTTAACTCAACCTCTATTACGAGGTGCTGGTGTTGCAGTTAATCAAGCTCCTATTGAAATTGCTCGACTCGATGAAAGAGCAAATATTCAAGGTTTAAAATCAACTCTCATTAATACCATCACTGAAGCTATCTTAGTCTACCGCAATTTACTTAGAGCGCAGGAAAGACTGAATATTGAGCAGATTTCTCTAGAAAGCGCCCGCCAAATTTTAGAATTTAACCAAGCCTTGATTGAGGCTGGGCGACTCGCGCCAGTTGAAATTGTTCAAAGCCAGACAGACATTGCAAATAGAGAAGTCAGCTTGTTAGAGGCTCGGAATAATCTGGAGTCTGTCAAATTAACTTTGTTAGATATTCTAGATATCGAGCAAACTCTTAATATTGAACCTGTAGAAAAAATAGTATTGCAATCGAAGTCTTTAGATTTAAATAATCTAAAACAAATTGCCTTTCAAAACAGACCGGATTATTTGCAAGCACAGTTCAGCTTGGAAAGAACAAAATTTGAAAGATTAATTGCAGATAATAACCGGCGCTGGAACTTAGACTTAGATGCAGGTTACGGCGATTCCTTAGATGACACAACCCAACTAACAGCTGGGTTAATCTTGTCCCGTACCTTCGGCGATCTCACTGTGGAACGAGATTATCAACGAAGTCAAGTAAACTTCCAGAAAGCAGAAAATACTTTAGAAAGTCTGCGTCAAAGTATCGATATTGAAGTAACAGATAGAGTTAGAAATGTAAATCTAAGTCTTCGACAGGTGCAACTTGCCCAGCAAGCAAGGCAATTGGCTGAGAGAACACTACAAATAGAACAAGAAAAACTGAGATTGGGAAGAGGGTCAATTTTTCAGGTTGTGAGTTTTCAGAATAATTTAGTAGAGGCAAGAAACCGAGAACTAGATGCAACGATTGATTATCTCAATGCCTTGACAAATCTCGATCAATCTGTCGGTACCACACTGGAAACTTGGCAGGTGACAATTGAAAGAAAATGATATTAAGTCTCAGGAAAAAAACCATTGTTAAACTACCTGAGTCTCTGTCTCCAATAGGGTTTGCTGAACTTAGGCGAAGGGAAAACTATCTTTTTCCAGCTACTTATTAGCCCTGACAGATTCTATCGGCATCACATCATGAAAGCGGGTATAGTCGATCGAGCGCCGCCCGTCCGGCATCCTAGATAAGATGTCCACAAAACGCATATTCCACAGGATATCGGACGTGGCAAAGGAGTGACGGGCATGGATCGTCTGTGAAACGATTTCGTCTAACCCAGTCAGCATCACGACGATCTCGCTTTCCGACTCAGCCAGGGAGTCTACCGTAACCCCATAAAGCGGACTCGTCTCGTCAATCTGATGCATCACCGTCCAGCTCAATGCAAACATGGATGTATGACTGCGAACTAATTTGAGATCGTAAAACCGACGCATGAATTCTCCCTCCCGATTGACTTCGTTGCGAACTAAAGTCACCCGGATCTGCGCTTCTACAATTACGTCGCGCCGCTGGTTAGCCGTCCGAAACATCAGAGTCGGCACCCCATCATAGGGAGCGATCGCTGCCACGCGACTGAAAAGCACTCTCGCCGTTGGCACGGAGAACCGCGCAAATGCCAGTCCCGTCGCCATTGCCACTCCGAAAAGACCCGCCAGCGCTTCGACTGTCACCACCGCATTCGCGTAAGGCGTACGCGGATACATCGCACCGTAGCCGATAGTCGCCATCGTCTGGACGCTGAAAAAGAAGGCGTCAAGGAAGGAACCCGGTTGAGCGTTCTGGATGCAATCTCCTCCAGCTAGATAGATGAGGGCAAATACCGTGTTGGAGACTAAATACAACAGACTGAACAGCGCTAAGAACCATCCCCAGGAAAGGGTAAGCAGCAAATGATATAGATCGCCCCGATGAAATCCCGATACCCCTCGCCGCACGATGTTCAACTGCCCATCCCGGCTCACAAAGCGCGTTAATGAGGGCGAACGATATCTTTTGCCCATCTTTTGCCCATAGATTGTTGTTATTAGGAATCGGCGTCACGCAGGCGACCTTTCCTAGAAAGCTATCCCATCAAGAGGACAAACACAAGCATCTCGGTTGAGCCATCGTTCTCCCACCTGCTTTAGCGCTGTCATCACGGGTTGAATTTCTCGCCCCTTCTGGGTGAGCGAATACTCTACGCGGGGAGGAATTTCTGCGTAGACTCGGCGTTCCACTAAACCATACTCTTCTAGTTCTCTGAGCCGTATCATCAACGTTTTGGTGCTAATTCCAGGCAATGCTTCTAGGAACTCGTGGGTACGGCGATCGCTTGTAAACAACTCTCTGAGAATCAGAATAGACCATTTACTGCCGATTAAGTCCACGGTGAACTGGATTGGGCATTTTGTCTCTATGCACTGGCTGCTGTTAAGCATTGATGCCTCTAGATATCGCTCTTTTCTTTGCTTATTCTGACCAATCTTCTGAACAGAGGGACGCTGAAGTTAGCTCCCGCCAAATATTTTAATCTTTCTTAATAAAGCTCTGGACAAGTTGCAGCGAGTCAATCTTTTACTTTTGGTAACTATAGTGTCCTTCCAGCCACTGTCAGATTTACGGATTTTCTATTTTTAGAAGTTGAGTAGGATGCAAATAGAAAGAACGAACAGCCTTCCTTTCCGCTCAACTTCTTCAATAAATCAAAATATTTGGGGTTTTTCAAATGATTCGATTACTTGTCGGTGTATTAGTCTTTGTTATCAACACAATTTACCGCGATCGCCCTTATCCCCGTTTTTACGTCCTAGAAACAGTTGCTCGTGTTCCTTACTTTGCCTATTTATCAGTTTTGCACCTTTACGAAACAGTTGGAATGTGGCGCAGAGCAGATTGGTTAAAAGTTCACTTTGCGGAATCTTGGAACGAACTCCATCACCTCCTGATTATGGAATCTTTAGGGGGTAATCAGCAGTGGTTCGATAGATTTTTAGCACAACATACTGCTTTACTTTATTATTGGGTGATCGTTGTTCTTTACATTCTCTCGCCTCGTTCTGCCTACAATTTCATGGAATTAGTTGAAGGACACGCTTATCATACTTACGATACATTTTTGCAAGAAAATGAATCAGAATTAAAAGCTACATCTGCCCCACAAATTGCCATCAATTACTATCGAGACGGCGACTTGTATATGTTCGATGAGTTTCAGACTGGAGGAGTTCCAGAAGAACGCCGTCCCGTCATTAACAACCTCTACGATGTGTTTGTAAACATTCGAGATGATGAAGCGGAACACGTCAAGACAATGATAGCTTGCCAGAAGCCTGATGCTCAATTAACCTTCAAGAGTCCCCATACGATAGAAGTAGGTGGAACATTTCTCGCCCCAAATGAAGAAGTTAAATCAGTTGTTGTGCAATAGGATTCGCTGATAAAAAGATAAAGGGAGAGATATTGTGAATATCTCTCCCTTTATCTTTTTTGAAGGATTTAAAAACGGCTGTATCTCGTTTTTGTCAATACATTAACGCCATTTATCACCACAGGAAAAACAAGTAATGAAAATTAAGCGATCGCATTCTTGTGAAATCTCAGTCGCTCAATCAATTCATAAAACGGTGTCCAGTTATCTTCTTGGTCAATTTTCTCCCAAATCGCTTCTATTTCTGGTCTAACTAACGCAGTTTTAGGATTATGACGACCCAGCCGTGCTGCTATATTATCCAGTTCGCTATCTGGGAAACTGAGTAAAGTTTGCAGGTATAAATTTCTCCAGTCTTCCAATAATGCTGTAGCCTCAGGCGCATTCAAAAATCCATCTGCTTTCAGAATGTTTGTCGCATCATCACGCCAATTGCGGTCAAACTGATTTGTTACTTCCCAAAAGAAACTGTGATAGCTTACTTGTGTTTCTACCAGGAGTTTCAGAGTTTGCATCACTAATTCTTCTGCGGCTAAATCGGGCAGATTCTCGAATCCCAATTTACCGATCATCCGCGCGGTGTAAGTTCGGTTATAATGCTCGGCAAATTGGGATAGGGCAACTTCCATCTCTGCCATAGGAATAACCGCAGATAGGGGTTGTTGGAGCATTTCTAAATTGAGCTGGCAAATCCCTGGTTGATTGCTGTAGCTGTAGCGTCCGTAATAGTCAAAGTAGGCAGCAGTAAATTTGGGATCGTAGGTGTTAATAAAAGCGTAGGGACCATAGTCGAAACTTTCCCCAGTAATAGACATATTATCGGTGTTTAAAACCGCATGACAAAACCCAACGGACATCCATTGAGCAACAAGTTCTGCAACCCGCTTGACTAATTCTGCATAAAACAGAATGTAGCGGTCTTGCTTATCTTTGAGGTGAAAATAGTATTGCTCAATTACATGGTCTAAAAGCTTTTCGATTAAATCCTTGCGTCCAAAAAAGTGCAACCGTTCAAATGTACCAAAACGAATGTGGGAACGGCTGAAACGAATCATTACCGAGGATCTTGTTGGAGAAGGTTCATCGCCTCGCCAGAGTCCTTCTCCCGTTTCAATCATCGATAAGCAGCGGGAAGTACGCACTCCTAAATAGTGAAGCGCTTCAGCAGCTAAAACTTCTCTAACGCCACCTTTAAGCGTGAGTCTACCATCGCCGCCTCTAGAATACGGAGTCGTACCAGACCCTTTCGTTCCAAAGTCATAAAGTTCGCCATCCGTACCGCGCACTTGTCCGTAGAGAAATCCTCTGCCATCGCCTAAGCGAGAGTTATATTCTCCAAATTGATAGCCGTGATAACGCAAAGCTAAGAACGGTTTGACTCCTTGAAACATCCCAAATGCTTCGATAAAATCATCGTCTGTCACCGTGTCTGGTTTCAGTCCCAATATTGGTAATAATTCATCGTTGCGAAAGCGCAGAATATATTTAGGAAAGTCTGCCGCTGCTACTCGATCAAAATAATCATCGCCTAAAGCTTCTAAGGCAGACTCATAATTGAGATTTACAAAAGGATTGGAAAACTTTTCAGGAGTCATAAGTTACTAAAATACCCAATGAATGTAATTCGTGCCTATACAAACATACGGACTGAAACAAACATTATAAAGACTGCGTAGGCAGTCTTTGTTTGTATAGCGCCAGACTTTAGTCTGTTAGCGAAGCGGCACGAAGTGCGCGCACCTTTGCCAGATGTTTCATTTCTATGCTACGGATAAGCAAGTATACAGTTTCAGCATCAAAAGACTGAAATATGCTTATTCGTCCTGCTACACCTGCTGACGTGCCATCTGTCCTCCCGATGGTTGCCAAGATTTGTGCCTTGCATGAAGCTTGGGATTCGGCAAAGTATGGATTCTTGCCGAATCCAGAGTTGCGTTATGAGAAGTGGTTGAGTCGGATAGCCTCTAGCACAGCTCTAGAAGCGTCACCGCAACGCGATCGCAATATCTTCATAGTCGCTGAGGCTGAAAATAAGCAAGTGGTGGCGTTTCTGGTGGCGACGGTTGAACGGGAAATCCCGATTTACCGTTTACAAGAATATGCTTTTATTCACGACCTCTGGGTTGAAGAGGAATATCGCCAAGCTGGAATTGCGAAGGCGATGGTGATGCAGGCGATTGAACGCTTTAACTCGATTGGAGTCAAACAAATTCGCCTCGATACGACTGTTGCTAACGAGGCGGCGCGGCGATTATTTTCTTCCTGCGGCTTTCGCGTCAGTACGATAGAAATGCTGATTGAATTAGGCTGATACCAAGAGAACGGCTTTTTTTGTAAGTAGAGGCATCGGGTTGAACAGCTCTACCGTACTCTACACTCTTGTTTGGACAGCGACCCGCACCAGAGTGTGACCGTTCCCTTCTCGTTCAGACCAAGGTGTGTTTTTCGAGAAGCTTAGCCAATCCCGGTATCCCTTCCTCCACGTTTTTCTTAGCCGAGCCGCGCAATTTTTTATAGGTACCCAATACGAGGCTGCTTCTGACGCTCTCCATCCTGGCATCGGTAACGCTCAGGATAGCATCTGCTGCGGGAGAGCGGCTGGCAATGAAGTGCGCGACTGGATCTCCTTTCTGGACACTCTCGCTCCAAATGGGATCGAGTGCTGTACACCATCCTGGCAGGAACTGCTCGACAGCGTAGCCAATGTACCCTGGCTTTATACCCTTGACGGCGTTGTAGCCTGCCTTTATGGCAAGACCAGATATACCTGACTTGGAAGCGACCTCCTCATCGAGCAATTTGCAGAAGTCATCTACAACTTCAGCCTTTTTGCTTGGGTTCAAGAGCTGGTCGCTAAGTGCCATTTCGATCCTCCTAAGTGTAAAAGCGCTGGATTTTGATTCCACTAATTGTTTAGGGAAAAGACAGAATAGATGCTA
>NZ_JACJOQ010000355.1:0-6304 GCF_014695635.1 Coleofasciculus sp. FACHB-712
ATTTTTGATAAATTTTACCGAGTTCCCAATGCCGATCCCTGGAAGCAAGGCGGAACTGGCTTGGGACTGGCACTGGTGAAGAAACTGACAGAGCATTTAGGAGGCGAAATCTGGGTTGAGAGTGGATCGGGTCAAACCGGCTTTATCATAGAGCTACCGATTAATTTTGCTTATAGTTAACTTTCCCCGACGCCTTTCCCAACCCCAAGAGAAACACGAAGGCATCCCATCCCTGCGGTGTGGCAAATCTAGCGATTTTGGTTTGGATGCAATACGGATTAATATCCCGTCCGCAGAAAGGGGTTCAATATCCCCGCTGGGTGAATAGCGAGGGGTTGAGGGCGAAGTTCCAAGTGTATTGCACGCCAGAGTGAGAACCGCTATCAAGTACGGATGTCAATTCGTCGCTTCTTAAATCTCTACAATTTTTTTTTAGCTGGACAACTGACATGATGTGGTTTTGAATGTAAGAGCATATACGAGGTCGTAACAAACGCCTCCCTATCCCATCTACTTCAGTTGCTAATTTAGTTGCTAAGTTAACCCGATTTGAGTAGGGTGTTAAGTTATGATTCTCGGAGTGCATCAGTTGCGACTATTTGTGGTTCAGTTACCGTTGAAAAGCAAGAGCGATGAGTGAAAAGAGTACAGCATTTCTGGCCGGGGCTGCCTTCGCCGGAATTGCAGCTTTCGTCTTGCTTAGAACTGGCGGGAATCCCAGTCAAGCCAACCTGCCAACTTACCTGCCCTCGCCACCGCAGCCAGGACAGCCCTACGGCACGATGCAGCAGCTGCCGCCTCCGCCTCCGACTGCGGCTGGTGTCTCGCCGGATACGACTCCCTATTGCTTACAGCAGCAGAGCGAAACTCAAAGGCTAAAAGATCGGCTGGAACAGCAACAAAGTGAAACCGAGCAGGTGAAAGCCCAGCTGCGGAATCAGCAAATGGTGATTGAGGCTCTGACTACGCAGGCAAAAGCAAATGTCTATCCTCCGCCGGTCAACCCAACCCAAGCCTTGCCTCCTGTTCAAGAGCAACAGCCCTTAAATCCCATGCTGACAGGCATCCTCTGGGCAGTAGGAGGCATGGTTCTCACTGTCATTAGTGGGGTTGTGCTGGCAGCAGCCTTTGCTTTGCTGTCGCAACAGCAGCGTCCTCCCCGGACAGTACAAGTGATTCACCCCATCCAGCCCCCTCCGCCAACCTTATCTCACAGACGGCGTTCTGAGTTTCTGCCCCCGCAGCTAGAAGGTAGGCGGAATGACTCCATCGACTACGACAGGTAGACAAACGTTGACCGCTTCTGAGCTATCTAGCAGGATGTTGTGTCATTGCCGCTAGGGTTGAAGTGCGGATAAATCCGAAGCCACCAGATGGTCAATCAATTCAATTACCCCAGCACCGCGATCGCCCTTCGTGACAAAATCGGCAATCTCTTTGAGCATGGGCAGGGCGTTGACGACGGCGACGCTACACTCACACAGGTTCAGCAAGGCGCTATCGTTTTCGGCATCGCTAACGCCTACGGTGTTGTGCGGCGATAATCCCAATTCGCTCAATGCCACGCTTAACCCAGAGGCTTTGTATCTTCCAGGCAATTGAACGCTATAGTTGCTTTGATTTTAATGGGAATAGGCGGCGTTACTGCTCTTACAGGTAGAGATAAGTTATTTTTATCAATTTAAATTGCCTGACTTAGTTGTTGAATTTCTCTACTGGCGTATTTCAAGGGTTGTTTTTGACAGGTTCTAGCCCGCACTTGTAGTAAGCGATCGCCCAATCTTCTTGCGCCTGCACAATTAAGACGCGCACGGCTGACTCGTCGCTAGCAATGTCTTCATCTATCGGCGATCGCTCATTTTTTTCGAGTCGAGTTTTAAACCCAAAACTGCCGAGTGAGGTCAGCATCGCCCCAATGTGCCTGAGAAGCGAATGGATATAGACATCTAACGCCAATTGAGCGCGTTAGTTGCCTTTTGCAACGGCACTCTGAATCTAGGGCAGATATCCCGATAAAAAAGTGCCACTTGAGGGACACCTGGCAATACTTTTTCAATCGCTTCAATTCCCTTTAAGTTGCCTGGGTAATAGAGTAGGGTTAAGCCTCAATGAAATATTTTTTAAAATGTCAGCTTGACTTTCTTCTCTAGTCATTACAGCGTCTTGCTTGCGATCGCTTCCCTCGTTCCAGGTAAACTTAAACGAGACGTAATTTCAGCCGCTATGCATCAACGAGTTTGTTTAGTTGATAGCAATCCTTATTCATTCATGAACTAGGATTGCACTAATTACTCCTCTTTGACATTCAATATGATATTTTGAGGCTTTTAAATACCTTGAGAGCGACAAGAGCCGACTTCCTTTGCATCCCTCTTAAGTTCTCTTCGCCAAGGATATTTTTTCAAAGAGGTGCATATCAAACGGAAAATGCTATAAATTCAAACTAAATCTTTAGGATAGAAAAACCAGTCCCTCTTTTTTTTGTCGTCAGCTAAAAGCCTTAATAGATAACAACTATTGGGCTTGCATCCTCCAGCAATGGGTGGATGATTGAAAATTCTCAACATATATTAGGGATATGACAATTCTGTAGCTATCTATGAGCTACTGCATCAATCCCTGCTGCCCCAAACCTAACGATCCAGCCAACGCCAACAACCGTATTTGCCGCAATTGTGGCTCAGAGTTGCTGGTACAAGGGCGCTATCAGGTCATGCGCCTACTGAGTGACAACAGCGGCTTCGGCAATATTTATGAAGCCTACGAGGGCGCAACCCCCAAAATCCTGAAGATCCTCAAAAAAGATCACAACACGAATGCCAGAGTCGTCGAGCTATTTCAGCAAGAAGCCATTGTATTAAGCCAGCTGAATCATCCCGGCATCCCCAAAGTTGAGCTTGATGGATACTTTCAGTTTTATCCCAGAAACAGCCGAGAGCCAGTGTATGGCATCATCATGGAGAAAATTGATGGTCCCAACTTAAAAGAGTGGATGCAACAACAGGGCGATCGCCCTCTCGATCAGCGGCTAGCTCTTGACTGGTTAAAACAGCTCGCTGAGATTTTACATCTTGTCCACCAAAAAAACTATTTCCATCGTGATATTAAACCCGCAAATATCATGATGCGCTCTACAGGGCATCTGGTATTAATTGACTTTGGCACCGCCAGAGAGATGACCTATACTTACCTTGCGGAAGTCGGCGGCGCAGGCAGTGTCACGAGGATTAGTTCTGCTGGCTATACACCTCCAGAGCAAGAAAAAGGTCATGCTGTACCCCAGTCAGATTTCTATGCCTTGGGCAGAACTTTTGTTTATCTGCTGACTGGCAAACTAGCAACAGATCGCGCAATTTATGAACCTTTAACGGATAAATTTAATTGGCGCAATCATGCACCGGGTATTTCACCCTTACTGGCAGATTTTATTGATAAACTGATGGCTCCTACCGCAGGAGCGCGGCACAAAAATACTCAAGAAATTTTAGATGAACTCGCTAAAATTTCACAGTCTTTATCTAGACATAAACCTTCTCCTAATTTTAGTCTGATTGGTATCGGGGCAATTGTTGGGATACTTCCACCTTGGAAGCCTTCATTAGCCCCAACGATCATTGTTAGTAAGAAAAATAAAAATAAATGGTTGGTGGGGGGAGCCGTTGCTTGCTTGGTCGGATTAGGAGGATATGGAATTTGGCAACTCTCTTACCAAGACGCACCCAAAGTTATCGCTTATGAAAATCTTTCGGGAGTTAAAACGCTTCATGGACATGAAAGTCAGGTAAATTCTCTGGCGATTAGCCCAGACGGGCAAATTTTAGCTAGTAGCAGTGCCGATAAAAAAATTAGAATTTGGAACAAGTCTACATCCAAAGAAATTCGCGTCATAAAAGGGCATGACAGCTACGTGAATTCTCTAGTGATTAGCCCAGATGGAAATACATTAATAAGTGGCAGCGCCGATAAAACAATCAAAATTTTGAATATTTCTACTGGTCAAGAAATCCGTAGATTAAAGGGACATTCTAACCCTATTAATTCTGTTGCGATTAGCTTTGATTGGCAGACTCTAGCCAGTGGCAGCGCCGATAAAACAATTAAAATCTGGGATATTTCTACGGGTAAAGCAATCCGCACGCTTCAGGGTCATTCCCAACCTGTTAATTCCGTTGCAATTAGCCCAGATGGGGAGACTTTAGCCAGTGCTAGTGCCGATAAAACAATTAAAATCTGGGATATTTCTACTGGCAAAGCAATCCGCACACTTCAGGGTCATTCTCAACCTGTTAATTCCGTTGCGATTAGCCCGGATGGGCAGATTTTAGCCAGTGCTAGTGCTGACAAAACGATTAAAATTTGGGATTTAAACACTGGGAAACAAATTCACACCCTCACCCGGCATTCTAACTATGTGAATTCGGTTGCGATTAGCTCAGATGGACAAACTTTAGTCAGTGGCAGTGCGGACAAAACAATTAAAATTTGGAATCTTTCAACGGGTGAAGAAATTCGCACGCTTACCGGGCATTCTAGCTGGGTTAAATGTATTGTGATTAGCCCGGATGGGCAGACGATTGCTACTGGCAGTGGTGACAGTACTATCAAAATTTGGCAGGTGCCGGTCGCAGATGCCCGATAACTCACGGGGGTGTTGGCGGGGGCGGCTATTAGATGTTTATTGGCTTCCTTTGTGCGATCGCGCTACAATCTAGCACTATAGGAACTTGTTAACAGTATTTTATCGATATTTTCCTAGATATAAATGAATTTTTTATAGTTTATCTGTCTCTATTTAGATAATTATTCAAAAGTTAAATCATTATTCATGGTTTAGCGCTAAATCAACTATAGCAGTTCTCACTTGAGTGCAGTATAGACTCGGAACCTCACCCCCAGCCCCTCTCCGTTCACGGAGAGGGGGGAATATTGAGGAATATTGAACCCCTCCCTGTGAACGGGGTGCGGCAGGGGTGAGGTTAAACCGTACTACATCCAATAGAGAATTGCTATAACCTTAGAAATAAATTATGAATATATTTATTTTTATAATAGAAGCTGTGTTATCTAGATACTGACCATAGATAGAGTCAGAATTATGAATTTTTAATTAAAATCAACAACATTTTGTAAGCGGAAAACAGGAATGAATTTTCAAACATCGGTATCAACAGCATGGGGGAAAATTCAGGCAATGATCGATGGCCTGATTGTCATGCTGCCTAATATTGTGTTAGCACTAATCGTCTTTGCGCTATTTTTTTTCGCAGCAAGAGCGATTAAGGCAACAGTTAGAAGGCTTACAAGAAGGCATCGGCAGGCTCGGAATCTGGGACTAGTGCTAGGCCGTTTGTCGCAGGGAATTGTTATTTTAGTTGGTTTATTTGTATCATTATCCATCGTCATCCCGACATTCAAGGCAGGAGATTTGGTGCAACTGCTGGGTATCAGTGGGGTCGCAATTGGTTTCGCCTTCCGCGATATTCTCCAGAATTTTCTGGCTGGTATTTTAATTCTGTTGACCGAGCCGTTCCAGATCGATGACCAAATCGTATTTAAAGACTTCGAGGGAACGGTTGAAAACATCCAGACGCGAGCCACGACCATTAGAACCTATGATGGTCGTCGCATCGTGATTCCGAATTCTGAGCTATTCACAAATTCGGTGACTGTGAACACTGCCTTCGAGAATCGCCGCCTTCAGTACGACGTGGGTATTGGTTACGGCGACGACATTGACCAGGCGAAACAACTGATTCTAGAAGCGATCGCTAGCGTCGATGGTGTTTTGGAAGATCCAGCTCCCGACGCCCTTGTAGTGGATCTAGCTGACAGTACCGTGAATATCCGCGCCCGTTGGTGGGTACAGCCGCCGCGACGTGCAGATATTCTCGATAAGCAGGATCAAGTTCTCGCTGCGATTAAAAATAAGCTCACGGCTAACGGCATTGATATGCCCTTCCCGACTCAGCAAATCCTGTTCCACGACCAAACCGAAGAGACAGATGGAGATCGCGCTCGTCAGCGTGAAGGATGGCCCGCTGGGAAACAAGAAGTGCCAAAACCCCGCAGTATCGGCGGTTCCCTCCGGAAGCTAGCAGAAATGCGTGCCCAAAGAGATGGAAATGGCAGCCATAGAGACGAGAACCCCGATCGCCCTCACACTGCCGACGATAATTAATGAAAAATAACTGATGAAAAACATCAAGCTGGGCAAACTTTGGGACTCGCTCCACTCCAGCTACTGGTTCGTACCAACGCTGATGGCGCTCAGCGCGATCGCCTTGGCATTCGGAATGTTAAGCCT